>NZ_OZ245041.1:1998750-2305000 GCF_965224175.1 Kordia sp. | reverse complement strand
TCTTTAAAGGGTCGTGGGAGATGACCACGTTGATAGGCTATAGGTGTAAAGGCAGTAATGTCATAGCCGAGTAGTACTAATTACCCGTAGGCTTATGTACGGCTTCTTATTATTTTGTAAATACTTTTGTTTTATCTCAATATGTTAACTTATACGGTGATTTTGAATTGTCACTGAAAGATTTAAGGTGGTTATAGCAATGGGGCTCACCTCTTACCATTCCGAACAGAGAAGTTAAGCCTATTAGCGCAGATGGTACTGCAGAAATGTGGGAGAGTATGTCGCCGCCTTTTTTTAAAACCCTTATCATGATATATGGTAAGGGTTTTTTGTTTTATATACTTATCTATATACTAAGCAAAAACTAAATCTTACCCCTTAAAAAAATTAAACTGATTTTATAGTTTTACCTTCAAAGTAAAAGTATATTCTATTTGTATAGTAGGTAGTTAAGACTTTTTACTAGTTAAAGATATTGAATAACTTACTCTAAAAAGTGAAGAAACTTTTTGGTGTTTCAATAGGAACCTGAAGTTGATAAAACTTATTTGTCGTAATACTTACTGATTAACTCATGCTTAAAGTAAATAGACATCTTTATAACTTTTGATGTAGACTTGGTGCTTTTTAAAGTAGATTTTTTTGTTTCTATATCTTATTAATAAAGGAGTAGAAGTTTGTTACTTTTAGTATTGAGTTGTTTTCTAGAATATATATAAATTAAAAAACCTCTTACAAAATATAAGAGGTTTTTAGTGAAACAAAAAATAGAAGCTTATGTTATTCTACAATAAGCTTTTTAGTAGTTTTTACGTCATTTGATGTTATATTGATTAAATATAAACCAGACGCAATATTACTTACGTC
The DNA here is from genome assembly GCF_965224175.1 of Kordia sp. Classification (GTDB taxonomy): domain Bacteria; phylum Bacteroidota; class Bacteroidia; order Flavobacteriales; family Flavobacteriaceae; genus Kordia. The sequence continues at coordinate 2,304,133 of NZ_OZ245041.1, read as the reverse complement.
AATTGTATTTTCTGAAGATAATTGCATAGGAATTTGTTTCCCTGCATTATCAAATACTACGATTTGAATATCTGTGATTCCTGACGGAACTTGAAGTTTTACAATGTCTTTAGCTGGATTAGGGTATAACGATAAACCAGATAATTCATTTTCTTCTTCTACAGATAATGTTGCAAGATTGAAAGAGCTCATTCCAGATACGGCAGCAGCATTTGGATCTACCACATTAACAAATTCAGCCATTCCATTATCTATCATATCAGCTTGCATGAACGATTTTAGTGCTGTGATTGTCGTTGCTAATGCTGAGTTATTTTCTAATATATATACTATACCAGAAGTAGGATTCCCATTTATGGTAAATGTAAAGATATCAGAATTCGTTGCAGCTGAAGGAGCTGATAAGGTAGCTGGACTTCCTAAAGTTTCTGTAACTAAATATCCATCTATCGTTGGTTGCGCTACATTAGTTCCATCAAAGAATGTAACACTTGGTGCACCTCCTAGAGAAGTCGCTGATCCTGTGTCGATTGTTTCTCCATCAGGTAAGATAAGAGTAAATCCATAACTTTGTACTGATGTAGCAAAGTTATTAGCGCTAGTGTTTGGTACAGCCTGTACAGTGAAGCTATAACCTCCATTATGCTGTAATGTATATGTATAGCCGTCTTGTGCTTTTAGCTGCGTTGCTAGAAGAAAGACAAGGCTTGTCATAAATATTTTTATTGTATTTTTCATAAGATTAGTTTTCTGGTAATTGTTCTTGAATTTGATATGTACTAAAGTTTAGGAAATTACCTGGATGAGCTAACACATTTTGTAATAGAATTGGTGTGTCAGGAGTTGTTCCAGTATATTGTGTATTTCCGTCCATATTAATATCATGTATATTATATCCATTTACGATGTAGGTAGGGAAATTTAAAAAGTTCCCAGCGTCGTTTAACACTTCTGATAAAATACTAGGTGAATCAGGAGTTGTTCCTGAATATTGCACGAAAGTATCTCCATTAACATTTCCTGCCCACAAAGCCATATCACCACTTGCTAGTTGAACACGTGCATTAGTCCCGAATACAGCAGTAGAGTTTCTAGTGAAATCTGTAGCTGCTGAAGGTGATACCGATAGTGCACGAGTACTTTGAGTCATTACACCTAAATGGTTTCTATGTTTTACAGTAATAAAATAATTACCAGTAAGTCCTCGTAAAATAACATCTGATGTACCATCTAAAGCAACAATATCTCCGTCACGTTGTACTAAAGCAGACGTGCCATCAACAACTAGTGTATTGTCTGCGCTACTTCTGATTTCAATCCATACCCAATCAACAATATTATCAGCAGGAACACCTGTTCCAGAGATTCCACCATCATTAAATACATTAGAATCAGTAATTATATCTCCTGCGTTATAAGGACTTATTTTAGGAATCAAATTACCTGCACGTAAGTTGTCATTCATTAAATCGTCATCAACAGAATTTAAAATAGGTCCTTGTAAGAATACTGTTGCGCGTACTCTTAAATCTACAATTTGGTTCGGATCTAAGAAACCATTGAATTGTTCAACATCAAATCCGTCTCCATTACTTCCGTCATATAGTACGGAGAGTTCTGTATTGTCTAATGTAGTAGCAGATAATAGTCTTAAACTAAATCCGTCACCATTGCTACCATCGTATAATACTGCAAGTGAAGTATTGTCTAGCGTAGTAGCTGTAAGTAATCTGCTGGAGAATCCATCACCATTACTACCATCATATAATACTGCAAGCGAAGTATTGTCTAGCGTAGTAGCTGTAAGTAATCTGCTAGAGAATCCATCACCATTACTGCCATCATATAATACTGTTAATTGTGTATTATCTAGTGTAGTGGCAGGTAATAATCTCAAGGCAAATCCATCACCATTACTGCCTTCGTATAATACTGCAAGTGAAGTATTATCAAGTGTAGTGGCGGCTAATAGTCTGTTAGAAAATCCATCACCATTACTACCTTCATACAGTACTTCAAGAGAAAGATTTGTAAGTGTTATGGATGATACGATTTCTCTATCAAAACCATCACCATTACTTCCTTCAAATTGAGCAGCAACTTGTATACTATACAGGAGAGAAATAGACAATAAGAAAATAATTCTTTTTTTCATCTCCTTCATCTTATGGTGCAGTTCTTACAGCTCTAAATCCTAAACGGTTATTTCCAGATGCAATTACAGATGCACCATCAAATCTATCAGATACTCTAATGAAATCTGATCCATTCAACCAACTTCCTCCACGGTAACTATATCCATCACCTGTAGTATTGTTTGGCCAGTTGATAGCAGTACCATTTCCAGTAGAACTAATAATTCCGTTTCCATGAACTCCTGTGAAGTTACGTCCTTGTGAAGTTCCTACTGATACGCAACGCTCGTATAGGTTTCCAGAAAGTTCCATAATTCCGTAGTAACTTCCTCCAGTTTCTTCACGGTTATTATTTATAGCACTTGCAGCAAAAATTCCGTTACGTAAAGGTCCGCTAATTGTTCCGTTAGTATCCGCATATATTGCGTTTCCTGTATTTGTTTCTGGATTTGTGATTCGTTCACTTGAGAATCCTGAATTCACTAAATTGTATGCATTAGAGGCAATATTAGCACTTCCCCAAGCAAATTCGCCAGGTTTTGGTAAAATAGGTCCTCTACAAGCTTTTTCGTATTCCAGTTCAGTCATAGGACGCATTCCTGTCCAATCCATATATGCATTCATATCTCCAGGACTTAAATAACTACAGGCTCTATCGGGTGCATTTGTAGTTGCACTTGCTGATCCTCCAGTCCATGAGATTGTATTCCTACTAATTTCGTTATCGCTATTCTTGTGAGTTGAATCTGTAACGTCTCTGTTTGTTTTTTGCGTTTCAGTTAGGCTATTAAAGAAACCAAGCCACTGAGCTTCAGTTAATTCATACTTCATACAGTAAAAATCATTAAATCCTTTTGGATATGAAGCACCTAGAGTTCCTGTTTGATCTCCTCCACTAGCATTATCTGCTGTATAGTATAAATTTCCACTAGTATTTGCAATTGTGATAGCTCCTTCTGAAGTAACTTGGTAAGAAGAAGATGTTGAAAATCCTCCTGAGTGGAATTTATTAGATTCGTCTCCTGTAGTTCCTCCTAAATAAAAATTTCCTGATGGTACATATACCATTTCTATAGCAAATACCTGAATGTCTATAATGTCATTAGTATCTGTCGAGCCGAAGTTCCAACGAAGTTGTGTGTTTTGAAAGTTTACGTTTCCGCTTCCGTCACCAGATCTGTAAATAAAAGCTCCCATACCATCAGAAGTTACATCTAAAGTACTTCCGGCAGCAGCTACAGAACTTGCCTGACTTACAATACCATGTGTCCAGCTTCCGTTGTTTACTCTGTATTTGATAAATACCCATGCTGCATCCCAATTGGATGGCCCTGAGCTGATTCTCCATGAGTTTTCCCAAAATAGGTCAAATTCTACATGAACCCAGTTAGAAACTTCATTTAAGTTTTCAAGTGATATATTATTCACTTGGATATTATTTGCCTTCGTGTTCGTACTGAAAGCAAAACAAATTAGCATTAAGAATAGTGTAATTTTTTTCATTACTTTGATTTTGATTGTTAGTATTAGATAAATTGTATTATAATTTTATGTGTACTCATAACTTATATCTTAAATTACATAGCTATCAAAATTTGGGGTGGGCTTAATAATGATTCAAATATATAGGATGAAGAAGCTCAGAAGAGTAGTTTTTGTATGAATGGCGTCAAATGTTGTATAATCTGTTTTTGTGAAAAAAAGGTGAAAATCCCCTTGTTTGTTATCTATTTAAGAAAGTAAACCGCACATACATATTTTTGAACCAATGATACGAACAACGTCAGAATTTAACCCGAAAAGCGTACCTTTAAATTATAAAACCAATACTTATGTTAAAAGCAATTTTAATAGACGATGAACCCAAAGCTATAGAAAGTCTCGCATGGGAGTTGGATAACTTTAGTGATGAGATTGAAATTTTAGCAAAATTTACGGATCCTGAAGAAGCTTTAAAATATATAGAGAAAGTATCTTGCGACTGCCTTTTTTTAGATATAGAAATGCCAACTATGGACGGTTTTCAGTTTTTGAATAGATTGAAAACAAAGGATTTTGCAGTCATTATAACAACTGCTTACAATGAATATGCTATTAAAGCTTTGAAAGAAGAAGCTATTGATTATTTATTGAAACCAATTGATATGGACGATTTGAAAGTTGCAATATCAAAGGTTAAAAAATATATTTCTCGAAATGACGTTTCTACAGAGAAGTTTGAGCGTATTTTGTCAGATTATAATAGTCGATTTAATAAAAAACGAATCACGATTAATACTGATGGAAAACTGATTTTTCTAGATTTAGACGATTTACTTTTTGCAGAATCTGACGGAAATTATAGTACTTTATATTTAACGAATTCAAAAAAAATAGTACTGACAAAAAAATTAAAAGAAGTAAATGCTATGTTGCCCGACGAGCGTTTTTTTAGAATACATAATTCATTTATTGTGAACTTAGACAAGATTAAAGAGTTTATAAAATCTGATGGTTATGTTATTTTAATCTCAAATCATAAAATACCTATTTCTAGACAGCGCAAAGCCGCTTTTTTAGAAAAATTATAAGAAAATTAAGTGTATGCACTATTTATATAAGAATGTACTAATATGCATTCTTTCCCTCTTCCTATATACAATTAGTTTCTCACAAACTACAGATAGTATTTTTGTGAAAGAAGCGAATGCACTTTTGGAAGCAAAACCTACAGAGTATTCTAAGATTCATGAGAAATTAGAACAGTTTACAAAAGACTCTCTGCAACTTCAATATATAGTTAATTTATACAAAGAAAATAAATATCTCCATGGAGAAAGTTATGCTTTAAATGCGATAGGAAATTATTGTCGTAATACGTCTCAGTATAATAAAGCAATTTTATATCATGAGCAAGCTTTAGAGAAAGCAAAAGAGGCAGGTGATAAAGAATTGCATGCAAAGGCTTTAAATATGTTAGGCGTTGTGTATCGCAGAATTGATGATATTAGACGTGCTTTAGATTATCATCAAGAAGCCTTAGCACTTGCAGAAAGTATTGAGGATAAAACAGAATCAGTAAAAAGAAGTATTGCCGTTTCTCTGAATAGTATGGGGAATATTTTCCTTGTATTAGAACAATACGATCTTGCAGTACAGCGCTTTAAACGATCAATGAAAATTGAAGAAAGTGTTGGAAACAAACTAGGCTTGGCAATTAATTATCATAATATAGGATACGCAAAAGAAGCCACAGGAGATTTAGAAGGTGCTTTGTTAGATTATAAAGAATCTTTACGATATAACAATGAAATCAATTCTAATTTAGGACGTGTAATTTGTAATAATACGATTGGTCGAATTTATATCAAGCAGAAAAAATACGACGAAGCAATTGAAATTATTTCATCAACTCTTGAAAGTGCCAAAGGACTCAGAGATAAGTTTCATCTTTCAGGAGTATATACAACTTTAGGTTGGGCGTATTTAGAATTAAAAAATTATACAAAAGCGAAAAAGTATCTAAATGAAGGATTAGATATTTCACAAGAATACAATTTAAAAAGTGCAATTGCAGAAAGTTATGGACGTTTAGCCGTGGTTGCAGAACAAGAGAAAAAATATAAAAAAGCGCTTGATTTTAGAAAGAAATCGTATGAACTGAATGAAGAAATTACAAATGAAAAGAACTTTAAATATGTAAATGATCTTATTGTAAAATACGATACTAAAAAGTTTAATACACAAATTGAAAATCTTGAAAAAGAAAACGCAACGGTAAAGCAAACGCTTAAGCGAAACAAAAGCATTTGGGTTACAAGTAGTATTGTGTTTGCCTTTTTGGCGATCATGATTTACATTTTGTACCGACAACGATTGCTGAATAACGAAAAGAAGATTTTAACGCTTGAACAAGACATGTTGCGTAGTCAGATGAATCCACATTTTGTGTTTAATTCGCTGAACTCTATCAAGCAATATATTATTAGTAACGAGCAGAAAAATGCGGTACATTACTTGAATAAATTTGCAAAACTAATTCGTAAAATATTAGATGCTTCTCGAGTGAAAGTTGTTTCATTAAGTGATGAACTAGAAACGATGGATTTGTATATGAGTATCGAAAATATTCGCTTCTCTAATGAAATTAATTTTGAAGTATTGGTAGATGAAAATATCAATCTTGATCAAATAAAAATTCCTTCTTTAGTGTTGCAACCGTTTTTAGAAAATGCACTTTGGCATGGATTGTCTTCTAAAAAAGGAGAGAAAAACATAAAACTATCTGTAACAAAAACAGAAGATGATTATGTAACCATTGCAATTGCTGATAACGGAATAGGTAGAGAGGCAGCTCAAAAAATTGCAGACAATAAAATTGTAAAACGAAAATCTATAGGAATAACATTGACAAAAAATAGACTTACAAATTTTGTGAAAGACTTTAAAAATAGCTTTTCAGTTCATTTTAAAGATTTAAAAGATACAAATCAGTATCCTGCCGGGACAGAAGTTGTACTTAATATTCCACTGCGATAAAGCATAAAATAAAATAGAAAAGCGCTAATTTATATAATTTAAATTAGCGCTTTTTTGTTGTCTTTAAAAGATTAAACTACTGTGTAAGTGTGTCTTTTACAATACTATCTTTTTGAGTTGTCATAGAATCTTTTACGATTTCAGTTTTTATATTTAATCTGTTTGGATATAAATCTTTGTCTGATAAATTTTCTGAATCTTGCCATGTTTCGCCCAATTGTGCTAAAATTTGTTCGTTCCATTGTGATGGATGTTTTGCGTCAATCCAGACAACATCTTTATATGAAACATCAACTAAAGCCAAATCTGGAGTAGATCCACCATCAAATTGATCACTATTTTCACGTTTTGCAGCAATGGTACTCAACATAAACAAACGACGTTTTCCAGCAATATCTCTGATAAAAGGTCTAAACTCTACAGGCTTGTTTACATTCCAATCATATGATTTTTTAGATTCCATAACCTTGGCTGGCATTGCAGAAACACCTGCCAAACCTTCTTTTTTATTCGCGTGATTGTAGTAATAAACTTTTTTACTTCCATCAGCCGGAATAAAAACACTAATAGATAAGCTGGTACGTTCGTTTCCGATAGGTTCTAGTCCAAACCAATGATACAATCCGTCATATGCATCATTTACGGCTCCAGTAAATTTAAAGTCAGTTACAAATGGTTGCTGATTCTGATCTTCAATTAAATCTGGAATCTTCACGGCAGTTTTCTTATTCCAAGGTAATGGATCTGTAAATCCAGCTAAAAACATCATTGATTTAGCTTGCAAGCGTGATACTTTTTCAGATAAAGTATTTTGACGTGTTAAGTAAGGATACTTATGTACATCTTCTGCAGCAATAAAAGTCCCTTTACCTATAAGTAAGCGCTCTACATAATCATTAAAATCATGTTCTCCAGTTTCTAAAACCATTACACCGCCAAAAGTTGGGTATGGAAAAAAGAAACCTTTCCATCTGATCAAACTTACAACTTGAACCCAATGTCCGTCATCATTTTTCATATAATACGCTTCGTGTGGCTCATAATTAAATAATTGCCAAGGATTAAAACGCTGTACAACTGCATTATACGTGTTTCTACTAAACGCTAACGATTCTCCAATAGAAAATGTTGCCGAAATTCTATTTTCATTGGCAAATCGAGGAGAAGGCGATGTACTTGATACAGAGAATAATTCTTCAATATTGTCATTGATACGTTGAATAGAATATTCTTTAGATGGTTGTACTGCCATTGTCCATTGGTTACGACCATCAACACGAACTAATTGTGGTGGCGATACTTCCTGTGTTTCAGAAATTGATTCATACGCCATCGTTTTTATATTGTTATATGGTTGAATGCGTTCGTTTCTACTTAAAGGTAATTTTGCAATTTCTTGCAGATTCATGTCGTTAAACACATTGTAAGTTTGCATATAATCATACATTCCAACATTCCACAACATAACATAAATCAATGCAATTGATGCTAGTGTAAGAATACCTCTAAATACTTTTTTGAGAGCACTTGCTGCTTTTCGAAACGAGCGTATTCCGAAATAAATAATAAGAATAAACAATAATAAAATAAACAAGTACTTTCTTAAAAAGAGTAAAAACGGCTGGTAATCATCTCTCAAAATAAAAAGCGCACAAAAAACGATCAATCCTGTAATAATCAGAATGATTTTTTGTTTTGTTCCACGGTTCCAAAATCTTTTTAACATAGTTCTTATTTTAATAATCCTTTATCTTTTAAACGTTCTCTAGCACTCTTTTTTGGTGCTTCAGGTTCGCTGGAAGTCGATTCTTCTGTTGGTGTTTCATCTTTTGAAAAACTATCAGCAGCTTCTTTTCCTTTGGTTTTAATATCGTCAATAAAATCTTTTCCTGTATCAACTACCTTATCTATAATTTCTTCCGATTTATCTTTTACATCAATGATAAAATTTGCAATATAAATTCCAATCATTGTTCCCACCAAAGCAGTTACATAATAAGCAACACTTAAGGTGAAAATTGGGAGTAAAAAGTAAATAATAAGCGAAACAATAATGAAAAATATATTCACATAAATAAAGCGTGGAATAAATTCCTGTTGTACAATAAAACCTTTCTTACTTGTCGATTTCATTTGTAATTCTTTCGAATGTGTAATTTTATTGATGCTTCTGTATAAGCCATTGCTTTTTGCTTCTAGCCAATAGATAGAAACTCCAAAAACGAGACTTGATATGAATACGATAATTTCAAAAGTGATCATGAGTTCCAGGTGTTTTGTTTAATTAATTTGATGACCCAATCTTGATACGATGTGTCCCAAGCGGTATATTCCGCATAAAATGTTTCTTTATCATACCAATATAAAAATAGTGGATCTTTATAAGGTGTTGTTTTTACAATAAGTTTCCAAACCAGTTCTTGTAAATCCATCGACAATTCAGGTGTTGGTATTTGTATACAAGCTAATACTTCTGGTGTCAATCCGCCTTCTACATCTAAGGCATTTGCTTTTGTCGCATTTGTTTGCAAACGATCAAGAATCATCAGTTGTTTGCGTGTATCAGCCGTTAAACGATTTAAATAGCGTTTGTAAACATTCGAATTGTCTAAAATATCACTCAAAGAATGTGTTGGTTCTTTTATGTGTGATAAGAAAATAGTTTTCTGTACACGTTCAAAATATCCAGACAATACACTGTGTTCTGGATCGAGAACAATCATTTTTTCAGCAGCCAACGCACTAAAAAAACGTCCATCTTCAATATGAAAAGCTTGTGTTTTGGCAGAAGTTACTACTTTGTCTGCTTCTTCTTTCGATTCGAAGATTAAAATATTTTTTCCACTTCCTTTTCTTCTAAATACAAATACGCCACCAAATGCTTTGGTATAAAAAGAACTCGTTTTAAAATCGATACTTTCCATTTGTAACGTTCGCGATCGTAAATCACCATGCTTTCTAGCGGATGCTAAAATTTTTAAATGTAAGCTTTCGTCTAAAAAGTTATCTTCTTCATGAAACTCTTTTACAAGTTGTAATTGTTTTTGTTGAACGGTAAACAAATCTTCAACAACGGTAAAATCGACCGTAATTTGATTGTATTTTAATAAATCTTCTGGCTCGTAAAAAGCATCTATGTATTGATCTAAATCTACACAAATCGCAGCATCACGTGTAATGTCTTTAATAGCGTGTTTGTGTTGTTTAAAAACTAAATTCATAATCTCTCTGTCAAAACTGTGAAAAGGCGAATACGCAGGTTTTTCGTTTTGTTTTGGTGAAAGAATAATTGCATTTGGATTTGCTTCTCCAGAATTTAAATATAAAAAATCATCTTTCTCATCAGCAATTTCAGGACTCCAACCCATGGCGTCAATATGAAAACTGAGCAATTGCGTTGGTGCTGTTCCAATGTATGAAAGGCATTTATTATAACGTTCTACCAAAGCACCTGTAACAGGAACTAAGGCAGCGCCAAATAATTCAGATCGTTTTAATTTTTCCATTAACGTATATTCAATTCTCTATAAAAATACAATTATTTATAGTTTCTCAAGGTTATTATAATATTGTTGTACTTCTGGTAACATTGCTGTCCATGCTGTATATGAAATAGGCGCAATATTTTGAGCTTTTAATTCAGAAATACATTGTTTTAACAGCGGATATACAACTTCGTATTTCGGCATTCTTAATGCGTATATTTTCTTTATTAGTATACTATTGGCGTGCCATGTTACATTTTTTTCTTCGTATTTCCTCTGTAAACGTTGTAAAAGTGATTGCGAAATGTATTGATTTCGTTGCTTTGGATGAAAGAGCACTTGAATCTCAATCCATTTTGTATACTGAAATTCATCGTAGTTTGCTTGCAGAAAAATTATGTAGTCATCAATTCTTCCGTGTAGCATGCCATCCGTTGTGGTTTTAAAATCATTTTGGTCAATGAATGCTTTGAATAACTTTTTCTTTGTCTTTTTACGACGATGATAAGTTTTTAGTTTAGGTGTTAACCAATAAAATAATGGAGTAAGAAATAGTGCAATGATAAATGGAATCAAGAAAAACCATCCTAACTTTTCTTTCCAAGATAATGATGGGCTTGTTGTGAATATACTAGCCATTGGCAATAATAAAACAACATAAGTTTTTAGAAAATACGTAAAAAACTCTTTCTTCATTACTTAGTATCAATCGTAAATAACTTTTTCCATAATACACCTTTAATATCGTTGATGTCAATAAGTCCGAAGAATCGACTATCCATCGAATTATCGCGATTATCACCTAATACAAATATTTTCCCTTTCGGAATGATAATTGGCCCAAAATGATCTTTATTCCATGGATGTCTATAAGTGGCTACAATTTCTGGATTGGGAATGATTTTTAAATCGCGGTATCGTTTTTTTGCAAGTTTATGTCTGTTGACGTAAATATCCTCTACGAATGTGAGATACCCTGTGTTGCCTTCTTTTGTTGTGATAGGAAAATGCTCAATGTTTTCATCATGTAAAGACTTAAACTCCTTTTCATCGAGCAGATACGAATGTTTTAAATTATAATTTTCATCAACGTTTTTTCCGTTTACAAATAAAGTACCTTCAATAATTTGAAGCGTATCATTTTCCATTCCGCTCAAGCGATGAATCCAATTAGCTGTTCCTAATTCAGGATGGTCAAATTCATAGACGATAAAGTCTCCTCGTTTTGGTGTTATCAGGTTAGAAGCAAAAATATAAGAACCGCTTTTAAGATTGGGTTCGCTTCCTGTACTTGGTATCGTATATAATGTGCAAATTCCTGTATATTTTAATACAACATATATTGCCAACAAACAGGCAAGAACATAGGAAGTAATTTTAAGCTTTTTAGCCATTACTAAGGACGTTTTAAGAAATAAACCTCTTGAATTTTTCCATCAGTTACTTTATACATTACTACAAATTCTTGGATAGGATCATCTTTTTGAAAACGTACTTTTTCATGATCAATAACAGTGTCACCTGAAGCAATTCTGTCTTCGATATCACAATGTAAATCTGGGCTGTTTTTAAAAAAAATTCCAAAGATTTCACGAACTTGTGCAATACCTTTAAAACGTACTTCTTTTGGGAAACCGTAAAAAACTACATCGTCACTATACGTAGCTATAAAGGCTTCAATATTTCTAGCGTTGTACGCTTCCACTTGCTTTTGTACTACTTCTGCGGCAGCTGTTTTTTGTTGAGCTGTTGCTAAAGAGACAGTGCATAAAAATAGGATGATAAGTTTTTTCATCTTGTAGCATTATTTTTCTGGTTTGGTTCTCATCATTGCTTCTTCTTGAATGATTATACGTTCTATGTGACCTTTTACTTTTCGTTCGAAGTCCATATCTGCAATACTTGCAAAATTATCTAAATAGCGTATTACTTCCTGCTTACGAATATCTGCAAAGTTAAGTCCTTGCATATTTGCAGTCATTAATTCTTTTAACATTCCCAGTTTAGTGTCATAATCTTTTTGGAAGTATAATTCAGGATTTTCAAACCAATCTTCTTCTAAGTTAAAATCTGTCAAACGAAGCGAAATTGCACTTTGTATGTTTCGAATATCTCTTGATGAGAAAAATGGGAACTCTTTTTGAACGGCTCCATATAAATTCGCATAAAATAAATGATCGTTTGTAGAAGCATTAGAAAGTGAACTGTTAAAGATTTTTTTGATTTTATCGTCTTCTGGTTCTTTAATATTTCCTAAAATTTCTCCAGCATTTGCCGCCAATCCTTGATCGCTTAAATATTTATAATCTGCATGATCTTTCATGGAAACAAAGCCAGGCAATGTTTTCTCGATTTTAGACCACCAAATATAATCTTGATCTAAGAAATCGTGTTCTGTACGCGCACCATCAATTTTAAAACGTCCTTGAATCCTTGAAATTACGGCTTTATCTAGTTTTTCAGGTAAATTCGTAAATAATCCAACCGAACTGTTTCCGTGATTTACAGCATATGCGCCTTCCGTATAGCGTAAAAAGACGCCAATAACCTCTTTTACACCTGCAGAAACTCCTTGTTCAGTACGTTCCTGTAAATTATTTTCAGCATCATCAATAGGAGCGAAGATCAATCGTGTAGGATCTTGCATAGGTTTCATCCATTGCACCATTTTTTCTGCAGATCCACCTTGAAATGTAGAAACTACAGTGTCTGGCATTGGGTGAAATAAAAACGGAATGTTTAAGTGATCGCAACGTTCTTTTAGCATTGTGGCAATTGCGGCAATTAACATACTTTTTCCAGTTCCTGGAATTCCATATCCCATAAAAACAGGCATAAAACCTCCTAATTCTTGAAAAGGATTTTTCTTAGCAGCCATGTCATAGCTCATCATACGTTCTACCAAACGTTTGGCAAAATGTTTTGCATCTTTGTTTCCAACAATTTGTTCAAAACGAATCGGGTTAAATTCTACACTTGCAGCACTTCCTGTAAAAATCGTTTCCCAACCAGCAATAGAAAATTCAGAATCTTCCAGTTGATACGTTCTATCCGTAATAACATCTGTATGATCTAACGCGCCTTTGCGTTGCATGATTTCTTCTAAATACGCTTCAAAGTACATCACAGTAAAATCAATCACATCTTGTTCAGAGTTGATCAAGTTTGGATGATTCATGTATTTGTCATAGTAAAACAATTGACAAGAAATACCTTTAGTTGGCGATAAAAACGAAACTTCTGGAATGCCAGCAAATTTGTTTTGCATCACAGTATTTTCTTCCGAAGCTTTTTCTTTTAATTTAGAAACAACATAATACGATAAGCTAAACAACATAAATGCGGTTGCGGTTTGCTGTTTAGATTCGTATTCTTTGCGTTGCTCAGCAGAAAGTCCACTTCTTTTTTCATGAAGAATTGACAAGCCAGACGCATCGTAATAACTATCTCTAATCCACAAACCAATGGCTAAAGCTTCTTGTAAATTGTACAGTGTTTCATTCAGCGCAAGCGGTAAAGCAACAGAATCGGGTAATAAGCGTTTTTTTAAACTTAAAATAGTTTTAGAGATTGAAATTGCATTCGCTCCAGCTTTCCCTGTAGCTTTCGACAAGTATAATAAGATATCTTCTTGTTCTTTATTTTGATCTCTGTTTTTTGCTTTATAACCTTGTTCCCATTGCACGCCTTTAATGAAAGAAGAAGCTTCTTCACGTAAGATTTGTAATTCAGTTTTTTTGATAGGAAAAGTCGGTTGTTTCTCCATGTATATTTTTGTTTTTTGTGGATTCGTGGATTTGTTGCTTTTTTTTTGAACTGTTAGCTCACAGTTTCCACGTCACTTTGTATTAGTGTTTATTTTTTCTGTTGTCGATTCGTTAATTCTCATGTTCTGGTAATTCCTCTACTTCAAAAGGCTCATGATGTAAGTGAATGATCGTATTTGGAATTTTACCGTATAATAATTGAATCACTCTGTGAGGCGCTAAAATATATTTGTGTTTGGTGATTTCACTCCAAACTTGAATTTCTTGCTTTTTAAATGATAGCAAATCATTACTTACTTTTGATGAGTTTACAGCATTTATCGTCTCTACAGTTGTCGTTAACGAAAACGAATTGATAGGAACATCCTTTTGCGCAATTGCTTTTAAGAGTGCATGTGTAATTTCGTGATCATCCTTTGAGAAAATACTATGTAAAATTCCTAAATCGACACGTTTTATTTTTCTCGGATGTACATATTTTAAGCGCTTATCAATCATATATGCCATGTTGTCTAAATCTAAGCAACGATCTGCGCATTCTTTTACTGAGGTATAAATTTCCTGCTCTACTTTATCATCGTGTTTATAGTCAAAATACATAAAACAGATAAAAGGCCTGTTGAGTGTAACATCATAAAAAGCCCAATCGAGTACATACATAGCAAAGGTACTTTTTGTCTTTTTGATTTTTCCGAGGACGAATTTTTGAAAAATTTTATCTTCCTGAATCATATCATAATACAAAGAAGAAGAAGCTTCAAACAAATCACGCTTGTCTACATGTTGTTTATTGACCATCAATTGATGAATAAACTTTTCTTTAAAATCACTTTTAGGCGGAAACTTCGCTTTAAACTCATCTTTTAAGTCTAAATCGTTATGAATATAGCGTAGTTCCAGATAATTTGGAAAGCCAGATTCTGTCAAATCCACCTTCATTTGCTCTTCATCAAAACGATATTTTAGTTGCATTGCTTTTAGTGAGAAAGCTAAGCGTCTGCAATATTCTTCTAAGGATTTTAGTTCTTCTTTAGTGCAAATTCGGTGATGATTCCATTCTACTAAATTAATTTCAAATTCATCCAACACATGCTTAACCAATCTATAATAAAGGTCGTATTGTGCATCCGAATCGAGCGTTGCGGAATCTAAAGGTGTTGTAATTTCGTTTAAAGACATTCAAACAATATTGTTTTCGTAAGTACTATTTTTTTAGCATGTCCGTCAATTACAAATTGGCGGTCAGATTTTCAGCTATATCTTTTTTAGAATTTTGTCATTGCAAGGTATGTTTTAGAGTTGTAGAAGCAATCTGTTTCTGCAGAAGCAGATTACTTCGTCGCAAACTCCTTGTAATCATGTTTCAAAATAAAAAAGGATGTCGCTTCAATCCTTCATGCGAAATCGAAATATATGTGGTATTAAGAATTACCCTAACAAATCATCTGAACCGCCATCGTTAGTTGGTTCTGGACTTCCGTTGCTACCAGCATCATCATTTCCTCCAGCATCTCCAGTAGATGGATTTTCATTGTTTTTATAATATTCTTCGAATAATTCTTTCATGTCAATTCCGTAACGATCAGCGAAATTCTTGCGAATTTCTACATCTTTCTCACGAATTTCTTGCAATGATTCAGCATAACTACTGTAAATACCTTTCATTACTTTTTCGTGAACCGGAATATTCTCCATCATATCCTGACGAGCCTTCGAACTCGCTGTGTACATTGCAGCTAAAGTTTCACCAATTTTCTCATCGGTTTTAATACCTAAATGTTCTAAAATAGCAGCAAACTCTTGATCGGTTCTTGCTTTCAATGCTACAACATAACCGTCATAATAACGAACACGTTCTTCAGTGTCAGATTTTAATTTTGCTCTATGTGTTTGTAAATTACTACGTAAAGACGTTAAAACTTTAATTGTTAGGTTGTGCTTATGAACAAAACTATCTTTACTTGCAGCAAGCGTGATGTATGCAGTACGTAAACCATCCAATTCTTCTACTTTTTGTTCTAACTGTGTGATTTTAGCTAAGGTTTCAGAATATGCAGTTGATTGTTTGTCAACAATTTCTTCCAACTCTTGTCTTGCCTGACTTAATAATGCTTTTTGAGCTTCTAGTTTTTCTTCCGTTTCTTTCTTTTTCTCTAAAGCTTTCGTATGGTTTTTACTAGCTTCTACGATCGCAACTTGTAGTTTATCTTCTACCTCTTTGATTTCTACTTCACGATCTTTTAAACGTTTTACTGCAGCTTGACTTTTGAAAGAAAGTTCTTTTAATAGAGTTTCAGTATCAGAACTTTCAATACGTTTCTGGAACATTTCTTTTGCTTTCGAGTCAGCAAACTTTCTATCTTTTTGTGCTTGATCTAATTCTTGCTTTTCTCTTTTAATTCTAGACTTTCGTCCCCAAAGATTATTCCACCAAGTATCTGGTTTGTCTAAAGCTTCTTGATATTCACGTTTAGCTTTCTCCAGTTCTTTTTGTGCATTATCAATAACGCGTTGTTCTTCATCATTTAAGGTAGAAAAACGCTCAAAAATAATTCCTACTTCATCTTGATAATCGGTTAAGTCTTTGATGGCATCTAGTAAAGAGGTACGATCTTTTTCTGCCATATCAACAACATTATCTAATGTTGCATTTAATATCTTTTGACGTACTTCTGGACTGTCTTCCTGCGATAATTTCGACTTCATTTGGTCGATCGCTTTTCCCCAATCTACTTTATCGTTCGATTTTTGTTCTTGTTGTGCTCCTGAAGTTTCTAGCAAGTCAAATTCGTCAGCCATATACTACTTTGTTTATTGTTAATGAATGTTAGTTTTTAATCTATCTAATTAGTTGAAAAATGACACTTAATCATAGTTTGCTATCTCGCAGAGATAATCACAGCTATTTTAAGTAATTTCTAAAGATAAAGAATTTAGAATTATATGTATAAACTTTTTTGCAGATGTTACATTCTAGTAAGATAATTGTTTAAAAACGTATTGAAATGTAAGTGTAAAAGACATGTTTTTATGATAAAGAATAGAAATAACCTTTTGAAGTTGATTTTATCAATGCTAAAAACAAAAGATGTTGTGTTTTTTGAGTAATTCCTTTTGTAATATCCTCAATATTAAGGACTAGAAAAATACGTATTATTAAGTATTGTTTCTAGCAAGTTTTTGATGCATATTTATAAAAACCCTAAAATATAAAATATGAAACCATCAAAAACTACCATTCAAATTGGTAATGAATTCAAAGAAGTAGAAATTTATTATGATGAGATAAAAGAATCCCACTTAACAATAGCAATCAATAAAAATCAGGTGACGGTTTTTCAGGAGTAATCGGAATCTCCTTAATATTGAAGAGCTAAAAAAAACTCAATATGAACAATAGTTCTTAAATTATTTTTACTAAATGTTTATATGAAATAATGAAAACTTATTCTTGTGAAAGTGCTAATTTCTTCAGTCGAATCAGAAGAATAAGTTTGAGAAAAAAAACTTAATTATATGTTTTAGAATAGGCTGAAAAATTTATAACACAGAAAGACCTGAAAGAATAAACGAAAGGTTGTTGTTATACAAAATACTTTTAGAGATGTGATAAACTTGCTAAGTAAAAACATAAATTCTTGGCATTTTTCTTGATAAGATAAGGCAACATTAACACCAATATTATGAAGTCAAAAATTACCTTATCAATAGTACTATTACTATGCATGTGTCATCTTAGTAATGCACAAGGAAAACTCAATCGAGCCAAAGAAGATCTTTCAACAAAAAGTAGCACCAGTAGTAGCTCATCAAGCTCTTCTTCAAATAATAATGACAATGACGACGACGATGATAGTATTGATTTCTTAGGAAATGTCTTTGGAGAAATCATTTATCGTATGACCATTGGAATATTATTTGGAGCTATGGAAGAACGCTATTTCTACAAATATCCGTATTCAGATGGTTCTCATGGAGAATATGCTTTTCCTGATGAAAATGTGCCGCTGAAACAAGTTCAGCTCATGGTGTCAAATACATTTTTTACAAGCGGAAAAGAATTCTATGGAAATAACCTTAAATTAAATCTGCGATTCGTTCTGCTAGGCATAGAAGCCAATCATTTGCATTTTTTTGAGAAAAATCCAGAAGTAGAGCTTGGCGTAAGTTCCGTCATGATAAATTATTATCGAGTTCGTGGGCAAAATGTTACTGCCTATTGGGGCGCTGGAGCTACACATGTTGGAAATGGAGTAGATGAAACGGGATTTGCGTATCAAGTAGGAGTAGATGTTTATTTAAATAAACCTTTCAGTATTGGAACTTCTTGGAAACAAAGCTTTATCAATAGTGCGTCTATAAATGAATTCAGATTATTAGCACGTTATCACTTGAAACGATTCTCTTTACAAGGAGGTTTTAATCATTACAAATTAGGAAGTGTGTCGGTCAATGCACTTAGTGCAGGAATTGATTATCGTTTTTAGAGCATATAAAAAGCAAGCATTAAAAAAGCGCGTTGATTGTATTCAACGCGCTTGTAAATATGTAAGTATATATTTTATCCTCTAATAACTCCTCTTGAAATTACAATTTTCTGAATTTCTGAAGTTCCCTCGTAAATCTGAGTAATCTTTGCATCACGCATCAAACGTTCAACATGATATTCTTTCACAAATCCATTTCCTCCATGAACCTGAACAGCTTCCACAGTAACATCCATCGCAGTTTTTGAAGCAAACAATTTCGCTACAGCACTTGCCATATCATAATTTTCTTTTGCATCTTTCTTACATGCAGCTTCCATTACCAAATGGCGTGCTGCCGTAATTTCGGTATACATATCTGCTAATTTAAATGCAATGGCTTGATGATTTGAAATTTCAGTTCCAAAAGCTTTACGTTCTTTAGAATACTTTAAAGCTAATTCGTAAGCTCCCGAAGCAATTCCTAATGCCTGCGCTGCAATTCCAATTCGTCCACCTGAAAGTGTTTTCATTGCAAACTTAAATCCAAAACCATCTTCTCCAATTCTATTCTCTTTAGGAACTTTTACATCATTAAATTGTAATGTATGTGTATCGCTTCCGCGGATTCCTAATTTATCTTCTTTTGGACCAATATCAAAACCTGGCATTCCTCTTTCTACGATAAATGCATTAATTCCTCTATGTCCTTTATCTTTATCTGTTTGAGCAATTACCAAATAAACATCAGCGCGTCCACCACTTGTAATCCAGTTTTTTGTACCATTAATTACATAATGATCTCCCATGTCAATAGCAGTAGTTCTTTGCGAAGTTGCATCACTTCCAGCTTCTGGTTCACTCAAACAAAAAGCTCCTACGCTCTCTCCTGTAGCTAACTTTGTTAAATACTTTTGCTTTTGCTCTTCAGTTCCATAAGCTTCTAAACCATAACAAACTAAAGAGTTATTTACAGATACAATTACAGAAGCAGATGCATCAATCTTAGAAAGTTCTTCCATAATTAAAACATATGAAATCGTGTCCATGCCACTTCCTCCATATTTTGGATCAACCATAATTCCCAAAAATCCTAGTTCTCCCATTTTGCGAACTAACTCTTGTGGAAATTCTTGTTTGTTGTCACGTTCAATAACTCCAGGAAGCAACTCAGTTCTTGCAAAATCTCTCGCTGCGTCACGAATCATGATGTGTTCCTCTGTAAGATTAAAATTCATAACTGTATATTGTATTAATGTATATTTAAAAAAGTCGCACAAAGATAATCTTAAAATAGCAGATTTTCAATAATCAAGGCGTATTTTTAAGAATCTTTAATTTTTCTAAATTGTAATTCTCTATAATGTGAATATTATCTTAAAAGTGAAAAGCAAACGGTAAAAATTAAATAATTTTACAAAATGGTTTCATACAAAGTGATTGGTGTCATGTCGGGAACTTCACTCGACGGAATTGACCTAGCATATATACATTTTGAAAAAAAGAAAAAATGGACGTTTTCTATTTTACATGCAGAAACGATTCCATATGCCAAAGTTCTAGAAAATCAATTGCGAGAAGCAATCCATTACGACAAAAATCGTTTGGCAGAATTTGATACCACATATACTAAGTATCTGGCAGAAACAATTAAGCTATTTATAAATACCCACAAAATTACCTCCATTGATGCTGTTTGTTCTCATGGACATACAGCTTTGCATCAACCCGAAAACGGAATTACATATCAAATCGGGAATCAAGAAGTTTTAGCTCAACTAATACAACAAAAAGTAGTCTGTGATTTTAGAGTGCAAGATGTTGAGTTTGGAGGACAAGGCGCTCCATTAGTGCCAATTGGAGACGAATTATTATTCTCTGAATATGATTATTGTTTAAATTTAGGTGGATTTGCAAATGTGTCCTTTCACAAAGAAGGAAAACGTATCGCTTATGACATTTGTCCTGTAAATATTGTATTAAATAAATATGCTAAACAATTAGGCTTTGAATATGATGACAGAGGAAATCTTGCAAAGTCAGGAGAATACTTGATGGCTTTAGGAACAGAATTAAATAATTTACCATATTACAAGCAAAAACCACCAAAATCTTTAGGTTTAGAATGGGTTCAAAAAGAAATATTTCCACGATTAGAAGCTTTTAAGCGAAAAGAAATTGACATTTTACGTACATTCACAGAACATGTGGCAAAACAAATTGCACGTAGTTTTCAAATCCGATCAAAAATTTTGGTTACCGGCGGAGGCGCATACAATGATTATTTAATAAAAAGAATTCAATATCATAAAGAAGTTTCGATACTTAAACCAAGTGCCGAATTAATAGAATACAAAGAAGCATTAGTCTTCGGTTTTTTAGGAATTTTGAAGATGAGAAACGAAGTAAACTGTCTGAAAAGTGTTACGGGAGCAACCCAAGATCATAGCTCAGGAAAAATATACAATTATCATTAGGTTAAATAGTGGTAAAAGGATTCTGTAAAGAAGCGAACAATTTCTATATTTGCTTGGATAGAAATAACATGACTATAAAAAAATAATTAATTGAAAGAATTACTCAAAATATACGAAAACAAAGCACCTGAAATAGTTTTTAACTGGAAAGACCCTGAAACAGAGGCAGAAGGATGGACAGTCATCAATTCGCTTAGAGGTGGTGCAGCTGGTGGAGGAACACGAATGCGAAAAGGCTTAGACATGAATGAAGTACTTTCATTAGCCAAAACAATGGAAGTAAAGTTTACGGTATCTGGCCCTGCCATTGGTGGAGCAAAATCAGGAATCAATTTTGATCCACAAGATCCTCGTAAAAACGGAGTCTTAAAACGTTGGTACAAAGCGGTAGCTCCATTACTGAAAAGTTACTACGGAACTGGTGGAGATTTAAATGTAGATGAAATTCATGAAGTAATTCCAATCACAGAAGATAGCGGAGTATGGCATCCACAAGAAGGAGTTTTTAATGGACACTTTAAGCCTACGGAAGCAGATAAAATCAATAGAATTGGTCAGTTACGTTTAGGTGTGATCAAAGTCATTGAAAGCACTCAATATTCTCCTGATGTAACTAAAAAATATACAGTTGCAGACATGATTACAGGATTTGGTGTCGCTGAAGCAGCACGCCATTTCTACGATATCTATGGCGGATCAATTGAAGGAAAACGAGCTATTGTACAAGGATTTGGAAATGTTGGTGCAGCAGCAGCGTATTACTTAGCGCAAATGGGTGCAAAAATAGTAGGAATCATTGACAGAGTTGGCGGAGTGATAAATGAGGAAGGATTTTCGTATGAAGAAATTAAAAACTATTTCTTAAAGAAAGACGGAAACACACTTGTTGCTGATAATATGATTTCTTTTGAAGAAATGAATCAACGTATCTGGGAATTGCCAACGGAAATTTTTGCACCATGTGCAGCTTCTAGGCTGATTACTCAAGAACAAATTGATAAAATGATTGATACAGGATTAGAAGTAATTACTTGTGGAGCTAATGTACCATTTGCCGATAAAGAAATTTTCTTCGGACCAATTATGGAGCATGCAGATCAAAAAGTAAGCTTAATTCCTGATTTCATCTCTAACTGTGGAATGGCGAGAGTATTTGCATATTTTATGGAACGTAGAGTAGCAATGACAGATGAAGCTATCTTTGAAGATACTTCTAAAATTATCAAAAAAGCGTTACAAAACACATTTAAGCGTAATGCTTCAAAAGTAGATGTAAGTAAGACTGCTTTTGAAATAGCATTAAAAGAATTAGTATAACCATCAACTTATAAAAACAGCAAATGGAATCAGCAATAATAGCCGTATTTGTCATAGGATATTTAGCGATAACCTTAGAACATAACTTAAAAATAGATAAGCTTATTCCCGCATTAGCCATGATGGCGATATGTTGGGCATTCATTGCTTTCGGAATTGAAGACTTTCAAAATTGGTTTGATTCAGGAGCACATGCACTCGTCGAAAACTTTGGCGGCATGGAAAAATCTGACAAGATGCATCTCATGGAAGAAACATTACTGCATCATTTAGGAAAAACCGCCGAAATATTAGTCTTCTTACTTGGAGCTATGACTATTGTGGAAATTATTGATTATTTCAATGGATTTGCCACAATTAAAGGTTTTATTAAAACAAGAAGTAAAAAACGTGTCTTATGGATTTTTGCTTTCTTAGCATTTATACTATCTGCTATCATTGATAACTTAACAGCGACAATTGTATTGATTTCAATCTTGCAGAAAATTATTGGAGATAGAAGCATCCGTGTATGGTATGCAGGTTTAATAATTATCGCGGCAAATGCAGGTGGAGCTTGGTCTCCAATTGGAGATGTGACAACGACAATGTTATGGATTGGTAACAAAGTATCTACTGGAAAATTACTAGCATACTTATTCATTCCATCTTTACTATGTATGTTGGTGCCAACATTTATAGCGTCATTCTTAAAGCCTTTTCAAGGAAACCTTCCTGAAGAAGAAGAAACTGAGGATAAGAAAACGCATCGTTTTGGACCAACAATGTTGTATTTAGGACTATCTGCAATTATTTTTGTACCTGTCTTTAAAGTAGTAACACATTTACCTCCATATGTAGGAATGATGTTGTCATTAGCTATAGTTGCAATATTTGCAGAATTATATAGTAATACGAAATTTAGTATGTCTGCAGTTGGCGCCAATGAAGGGCATGATGTTGATACAGAAAATGCCATGGCAGCGCATCATAGTCCAGTGCATCATTCACTATCAAAAATTGAATTGCCAAGTATCTTATTCTTCTTAGGAATATTAATGGCAGTTGCAGCATTAGAATCTCTAGGATTATTATTTGGTTTTGCAGACTGGTTAAAAACTGCAACGCCACAATTAGGAACTGAAATGCATGAAGGCGGCGTTTCTGATTTAGTAGTGATGTTGCTTGGAGTTGGATCTGCGGTAATTGACAATGTGCCATTAGTTGCAGCAAGTTTAGGAATGTTTACTGAACCTTTAGATCATGAATTATGGCATTTTATTGCTTTCGCAGCCGGAACTGGAGGAAGTATGTTAATCATAGGTTCTGCGGCTGGAGTTGTAGCAATGGGAATGGAAAAAATTGATTTCTTTTGGTATCTCAAAAAAATAGCTTGGTTGGCTTTAATTGGATTCGTAGTTGGATCAGCAGCATTTATGATCATGCGAACCTTGTTCTAAAGTATACTTAAATAAAAAAATAAACGTTATATAGTTTAAATCAAAAAACACATATGTTACTATTACAGTCAGTAAAAGATGCTGCTAACCCAGAAGATGCAGCTGAAGTTCAAGAGCAAACACTTTCGATTTACGAATTAGTAGTCAATGGAGGAATAGGAAGTATTATTATCATAAGCGTATTACTTCTTTTATTAGCAGTAGCTTTATATATCTATTTTGAACGAATATTTGCAATAAAAGCCGCTTCTAGGATTGATAAAAACTTCATGAATCAAATTAAGGATAATGTCTCTAGCGGAAAGTTAGATGCTGCTAAGATGTTGTGTTCTCAAACAGATTCGCCAGTAGCACGTTTAACGGAAAAAGGAATTTCAAGAATTGGAAAGCCGTTAGAAGATATCAACAAAGCTATTGAAAATGCAGGTGTGTTAGAAGTATACAAACTGGAAAAAAATGTAAGTATTTTGGCAACTGTAGCTGGTGCTGCACCAATGATTGGTTTCTTAGGAACTGTAATTGGTATGATCTTGGCATTCCATGAAATGGCTACAAGTGGAGGTCAAGCAGAAATGGGATCGTTAGCGAGTGGTATCTATACAGCGATGACAACAACGGTAGCAGGTTTAATAGTAGGTATTATTGCATACATAGGATATAATCACTTAGTAGTAAAAACAAACAAAGTGGTGCATCAAATGGAAGCAAATGCAGTAGATTTCTTAGATTTATTAAATGAACCTGTATAAACTTACTCTATGAAGTTAAAAGGTAGAAACAAAGTAAGTCCAGAATTTAGTATGTCGTCTATGACAGACATCGTGTTCCTGCTATTGGTGTTTTTTATGTTAACATCCAATTCGCCAAATGCACTCGATTTACTATTGCCAAAAGCAAAAGGGAAATCAACGAATACGCAAAACGTATCTGTAAGTATAAAAAAGAATTTAGAAATATATATAGATTCAGATCGTGTAAGAGCGAGCCAAGTAGAGTCGAAATTACAAGCAAAACTGAGAGGTCAAACAGAGCCTACAGTAATATTAAGAGCTGAAGAAGGTGTTCCTATTGAAAAAGCAGTGAATATCATGGATATAGCTAATAGAAACAAATACAAAATTATTCTAGCGGTTCGTCCTCAATAATGAGTTTGCTTGAAACGAGAAACAAAAAGTTTAACATACCATTCGTTTTCATTGTGGGTGTGATATTTTTGTTGGGTTTGGTGTATTTTGCACGATACATTGAAAATTACTCTGAAAAAGTTGAGGTGTCAAAATCTACTAAGGCAAATGAAATTCATGTACGCATCAGTAGATACGAAAAAATATATATTGACGCTAAAAAAGTAGTAAAAGAAGATGTAGCAGAAATTTTGAAATCAAAATCTAATGGAGTAAAAAACGTAACAATACGATATGAATCTCATGATTTGCTTTCAAAAACAACATTAGAAATCTTAGAAATTCTCCAAAAAGGCAATTATGATATTGTTGTGGAAGTTTCTCCAAAATAGAAGATTATGTCATTATTAAACACAGAACACAAACGAAAATCAGCAACGATTACTACGGTATTAATGATTTTTTTATTATTTCTAATGTTTTTCTTTGGGATGCGATATCTAGATCCGCCAGAGGAAAGCGGTATTGCAGTAAACTTCGGAACTACCAATACTGGTAGCGGTAATGTGCAGCCAAAAGCAGCTTTAAAGCCAAAAACGGCTCCAGTAGAACAACCAAAAGAAGTAGAGCCACAGGAAACGGAAGCGCAACCAGAAGAGCAACCAGAAACAACGCCTACAGAAACTGCTTCTGAAGAAGTGGTTACGCAAGATTCTGAAGAGTCAATAGCGATCAAAAAAGCAGAAGAAGCTAAACGTAAAGCTGATGAAGAAGCTAAAAAAGCGAAAGCTGAAGCAGATCGTATTGCAAAAGAAAAAAGAGAAGCAGAAGAAAAATTAAAACAAGAGCAAGCCGAGAAAAGAGCCAAACTAGATGCTATGATGAATGGCGTAAATAATTCCGATGGGACGGAAGATGGAGGCGAAGGTCCGGGTGATGGAGAAGGCGATAAAGGAGATCCAAAAGGAGATCCATATGCGGCGAGCTACTATGGAGCTCCAGGTTCTGGAAATGGCGGCGCTGGAGGTTTTGGATTGAACGGAAGAAGTAAACTCGCAAGCGATAAATTTGTGCAGGAATGTGATAAAGACGGAACTATAGTTGTTGCTATCAAAGTAAATAGAAAAGGACAAGTAACGGATGCTTCATACAATCCTAAAGGATCTACAAGTACAGAACAATGTTTAATAGATGCTGCCATAAAAACAGCTAAAACATACAAATGGAATGCTGACAACAAGGCGCCATCTAAGCAAGTTGGATTTATTGTAGTAAACTTCAAATTAGGTCAATAGTAATTATTCTAAATGACTGATAAGCAAGCAAACGAATGGTTGCAAGAGCAATTTGAATCATCATATCAAAAAAAAGGAGCATCAAATGATGATACAGCTTGGGATTTGATAAAAATCACCAATTTTACAAAACATCTAAAATCACCAGAAAAAGCATTCAAAAGCGTTCATGTGGCCGGAACCAACGGAAAAGGTTCTACGAGTCACATGATAGCTTCTATATTACAAGAAGCAGGTTATAAAGTCGGATTGTATACATCACCACACTTAAAAGATTTCAGAGAGCGTATTCGTGTCAATGGAGAAATGATTTTGAAAGAAAGTGCAATTAAGTTTGTAAAAGAAAACAAATCATACATTGAAACTGAAAAACTGTCTTTCTTTGAAATGACAGCGGCGATGGCATTTGACTATTTTGCAAAGCAGAAAGTAGATATAGCTATTATTGAAGTTGGTTTAGGCGGTAGATTAGACTCTACTAACATCATTACACCAGAAGTAAGTGTAATTACAAACATCGGATTAGATCATGTCAAATTTTTAGGGAATACGCTGCCGAAAATTGCTTCAGAGAAAGCGGGAATCATCAAAAAAAATATTCCTGTAGTCATAGGAGAATATCATAAAGAAACCTTTCCTGTCTTTATTGAAAAAGCAAAAGGGGAAAATGCAGCAATATATCTGGCAGAAAAAACGATTCAAGAAATTTATAAAACTGACTTATTAGGCGATTACCAGCAGAAAAACTACAAATCTGCGGTACAAGCCATTCGTTTACTAAAAGGCTTTCAAATACAAGAAAAACAGATTAAAAACGGATTATTAAACACAGTTCGTAATACAAACTTACAAGGACGATGGCAAATCATTGCAGAGAAACCAAAAACAATATGTGATACGGCTCATAATAAAGAAGGTTTGGAAATAACGATGCGACAACTTCAAAAAGAAAAATTTGAAACTTTACGCTTAGTTTTTGGAGTGGTTAATGATAAAAATTTAGAGGATATCCTTCCATTACTTCCTAAAAAAGCGATCTATTACTTTTGTGCTCCAAAAATAAATCGAAGTTTAGAAGTTTTAGAATTGCAACGAAAAGCTAATGAGTATGGATTGGTTGGTAATGTATACGATTCAGTTTCAGAAGCGTATGGAAATGCAAGAATAAAAGCAGCAAAGCATGATGTTATTTATATAGGAGGTAGTTCATTCGTTGTGGCAGAAATAGTTTAAAATTTTTTAAATTAAATTTTGCTAGATATAAAATGTATTCTATATTTGCATCCGCTATTAGCAATAAGGGCGATTAGCTCAGTTGGTTCAGAGCACCTGCCTTACAAGCAGGGGGTCACTGGTTCGAATCCAGTATCGCCCACAATCTTATTGAAAAATGAACTTCGGGTGATTAGCTCAGCTGGTTCAGAGCACCTGCCTTACAAGCAGGGGGTCACTGGTTCGAATCCAGTATTACCCACAAAAAAAGCTTCTCAAAAGAGAAGCTTTTTTTAGTTTATAATAATTCTAGAATTCGTTCTAATGCCATTCCTCTTGAACCTTTTATTAGTAAGGTGCTATTCTCTATTCTTGGAAAGTTATCTTTTAATGAATCAAAAGTAGAATGTATTTCAACTTTTGAATTTGAATTTATACTTCTTCCAAAATTTTCTCCAACTAAATATATCTTATGAATATTTAAAGAAGCTGCATATTCATTGATGAATTGATGTTCTTCTTTAGCGCTTTCTCCTAATTCAAACATATCGCCTAAAAAAGCAATCTTCAAAGTGTCAGTCAAGCCAGAGAAATTATCTAAGGCGGCTTTCATGCTAGTTGGGTTAGCATTATAAGCATCTAAAATGATCTTGTTGCTATTTTTATGAATTATCTGAGATCTATTGTTAGAAGGAATGTAAGCTTCTATAGCGGCTTTAATATCGCTTAATTCAACATTAAAATATGTTCCAATAGCAATTGCGGCAGCAATGTTAGAAAAATTATAAGAACCGATTAATTGACTTTGAATCTCTGAATTGTCTGCTGAAACTTTTACCATCGGATTAGCGCTTAGTAAGTCGATAGTGATATCGCTTTTAGTATTTGTATTTCCAAAAGTATATGTTTTGCTTTCCTGTGTGCGTTCTACTTGTTTAGAATCGTTTCCGTTTACAAAAATAAATTTATCATTGCTCTTTAGGTGATCGTATAATTCACTTTTTCCTATGATAACACCTTCTATGCCTCCAAAGCCTTCTAAGTGTGCCTTTCCAAAATTTGTAATATATCCATAATCTGGTTCGGCAATAGTGCTTAAGAAAGCTATTTCTTGCTTATGATTAGCGCCCATTTCTACAATTCCTATTTCGGTATTGGAATTCATGGAAAGAAGTGTAAGTGGTACGCCTATATGGTTATTAAGGTTACCTTTTGTGGCTACGGTTTTAAACTTTTTGGCTAATACGGTATTTATTAACTCTTTTGTAGTTGTCTTTCCGTTGCTTCCAGTGAGTCCAATAATAGGAAGATTCAATTGTTTTCTGTGATAATTTGCTAATTTTTGAAGTGTTTCTAATACATCTTTGACAAGAATGGTTTTTTCGGAAATAATATAATCTTCTTCGTCTATGACTGCATAAGTGGCTCCTTTTTCTAAAGCATCTTTTGCATATAAGTTGCCGTTAAAATTTTCACCTTTTAACGCAAAAAATATACAATTAGGAGTAATATTTCTTGAGTCAGTAGAAATGACAGAGTGCTTTTGAAAGATTTGATATAACTCTTGAATCATCTTTTATTGAATTAAAGTTAAAACGAAAAAAAGCCCTGACTTCTCAGGGCTTTCATATTGTGACACATAAAATGTGTTATTAGTTTCTAGGTCTCTTTTTTCCTTGCGCTTTAGAACCTACTCTTGACATTGCACATCTAAATCCAATGTAAGAAGTTGCCATATATTCAGGGAAAGCTCTTCTTTGCGCTGGATCAATCCAGTATGCTCTATCTTTCCATGATCCACCTTTGTAAACTCTTACGTTGTCATCAATTAATGTGGTTCTAGTGTCTGATTTATCATACTTTCTGATCATTCCTAATGAATCAGATCCAACTACGTGCTTTGGTGCGTTGTACATGCGTTTTCCGTCAGATTCTCCACCTTCTTCGTCTTCGTTGAATAAGTCATAAAATCTTGAAGAAGCAACATCACCATCTCGGTAGTTTCTGTTATCTGCTTTGTCGAAGTTAGTTCTTAAATATGTTTCATTCTCGTCAATATCAACCTGAGCTAATTGTCCAGGTAAATTTCTAGCTACAATTCTACCAGTAGCAAGTGTATCATATTTGATAGACTCGTTGTTTACGATTTCAGCTTTTCCTTCTTCGTTAATTTTGTTTTTCATGTAAACATTTCCACGATAGTAGTTAAAGTCACTTGCTTCATCATCTACAATTGGACGATATACATCAGAAACCCATTCTGCAACGTTTCCTGCCATATCATATAATCCAAAGTCATTTGGAGGATATGATTTCACACGAGCAGTAATATCAGCTCCGTCATCAGACCAACCTGCAATTCCACCATAATCTCCTTTAGAGTTCTTAAAGTTTGCTAACTGATCTCCACGTCTTTTTCTGTTTCCACTTCTTGTGAATTCACCTTTCCATGGGTATTTTTTTCTACCACGTACGTTGTTGTACTCTCTTAGTCCATCTAAACCTTTAGCGGCATATTCCCACTCAGCTTCAGTTGGTAAGCGATATTCAGGTAAAATGATTCCAGAAGTACGCTTAGCATAAACATTTGTTTCTTCTGCTTCTTCGCCATCTTCAGCATCTTCACCTTTTTTCTTTTTCTTGTTTGATCTTTCAGCCATTTTACCACGGTAGTCATCAATTCTACCACCATAAGTTTCCTTAGGGTTAGTTAAGTAAGCTTCTGTGCTGAATGTGCTTGAAGCATCAATACTATCAGTTTTTACACCTTTAGCAATGTATCCTTCACGCTCTAAAACAGCTTCGTTAACTCTGTCAGTTCTCCACTGGCAAAATTGAACAGCTTGAATCCAGTTTACTCCAACTACAGGGTATTCAGCATAACCAGGATGTCTTAAATAGTTGGTTGTCATCGTTTCATTAAATCCTAAACGATTTCTCCAAACTAATGTATCTGGTAAAATACCTGTGTAAATGTTTCTGTAATTTGGATCTTCTGGAGGAAATACAGTTTTAGTCCAATATAAGTACTCAGTGTACATTAAATTGGTAACTTCTGTTTCATCCATATAAAAAGATTGCACGTGTTGTTGGTTTGGAGTGTTGTTCCAATCATGCATAGGATCATCCTGTGTTTTTCCCATTGTGAAGGTACCTCCTTCTACAAATACTAATCCAGGAGCTGTTTCCTGATCTTTGTATTTTGTGTTAGCTGCAAATCCACCATCTTTTCCGTCGATACGCCAACCAGTGGCTTTTGAGGTGTTCTTTGATGATGATCTTTTACAACTAAAAAATCCTAATGAAACTACTGCGACAAGTAGCATAATTCTTAATGTTCGCTTTTTCATAGTCAAGACTTGAGTATTGAGAGAAATTTTGGTTTGCAATATAGCAATTAAAGGTAAAATATCAAGATTTATTTCAAAAATTAATATGATGCCTTATCTTCATCACAAATATTAATAGTTTTCATATAACGGACACAGTTGTTATTTATTATTCTTAATTTTGTTTTTTTAAAGAAATAGCAAAAACATTGAATAATATTTCAATGGATTTATCGTTAAAGATGCAATGAAAAATACTCTAACTTTCCTTATTGGACTCCTTTTTATAAGTGCACAGGCGCAAAATAGGCACTTTGATTTAACATGGAGTGACACTCCGAAAGAATTTTTAAAAGAAAATTCAGCAGAGAAATTGCCTGTATTTGATGAAAAATATTTTGTTAATAATGATGATGGTACTATTAGCTTTATTGCACAATGGGACGATGATCGTTATGTGAATAACAGAACAATTAATCTAGAAAATGTAGCATATGCAACTATTTCCAATGAAAAATTGGGCGCAATAAACAAACGAAAGCTGCCAACTTCGATTCAAGCAAAAATATTAAATTCAGGAGCTAGAGGGAAAAATGCACACGTTCTTATTGTTTCTCCACTTATCAATGATAACGGAATCATAAAGAAAGTACTTAGTTTTGATGTGAGCTATAATTTTTTGGCGCGCCGACCAAATTCATTAGCAAAAAACAGTCAAGTCATTACAAGTTCTGTGTTATCTAGTGGAAATTTTTATAAATTTTCAGTGGAAGAATCTGGTATTTATAGACTGAGTGCCGATTTTTTAAATCAATTAGGACTGGATACAGGAACTATTAATCCCAGAAAAATAAAAATTTATGGAAATGGAGGTCGTATGATTCCTCATTTAAATTCCTTAAATCAGTATTTTGATGTTACTGAAAACGCAATCTCTGTAATAGGAGAAGAAGATGGAGCCTTTAATCAAGGAGATTATATCTTATTTTACGCGGAAGGTCCAGAAAAATGGAATGCTGACAGTCAAACACATATCAATGCTTACACAGATAAGACTTATTATTACATAACAGCAGATGGATCTGATGACGGAAAGCGAATTCCCGAAGCTGTACAACCTACAACAGCTCCAGCTGTAACAATCACAGAATATGACGATTATCAATTTCATGAAGTTGATGTTGTAAATATTGTAAAACTAGGAAGAAGATGGTTTGGTGAAGTCTTTAATATTGAATCAGAACAAACATTCGAATTCAGTTTGCCAAACTTAGTTACATCAGAGCCAGTTCGTATTGGAATAAAACCAGCGGCTATTTCTAATGGAATTACTACGATGTCTACATTTATTAATGGACAACCTGCAGAAAATATTAACGGACAATCTGCTTTCAACTTCAGTTTTGCGCAAATAAATGGTTCATCTCTAGCAACACAACATATTGTTTCTGGAGCTTCTCAACAAAGACAAGGTCTAATAGAAGATGAAGTAAATTTAACTTCCGGAGATTTAAACAT
Source organism: Kordia sp. (assembly GCF_965224175.1). Lineage (GTDB taxonomy): Bacteria > Bacteroidota > Bacteroidia > Flavobacteriales > Flavobacteriaceae > Kordia. The sequence continues at coordinate 2,272,051 of NZ_OZ245041.1, read as the reverse complement.
CACACTTCGTTACGAAAACAACGGAATCGCAGGTTCTATAGCATACTTAGATTATATTTCTGTAGAAGCAAAGCGTATGTTAATGGGAGTTGGAGAACAATTTACATTCAAATATAATGATGCCAGAAATGTCTTAGGAGTTGGAGAATACGTAATCTCTAATGCTGCAGCAATAGAAGAAGTTTGGGATATAACAGATATGTGGAATGCTACCAAAGTAACCAATTCTACAGCGGCAAGTAACTTTTCTTTTAGAGCGCCAATGGGAGAAATTAGAGAATATATCGCATTAGATAATTCTCGCTTTTTAATTCCCACGATTGAACCTAATAGCTTAGTAGTAAATCAAGATTTAAAAGGAAGTATTTTTTCTGGTGGTGATGTAGATTACATTATTATTTCACCAGAAGATTTTGTCTCTCAAGCAGAACGTTTAGCTGATTTACACAGAAATATTTCAGAAATGAACGTAAAAGTAGTTACGTTAAAAAGCATATACAACGAATTCAATACAGGAAATCCTGATATCGGAGCAATTCGTAACTTTTTAAAATATGTATATGACAACGCAACGACTCCTGATAATAGATTGAAATATGTATGCTTCTTTGGAGACGCTTCATATGACTATAAAGACAGAATAGAAGGAAATACAAACATTGTTCCTGTGTATCAAGCCTATGATAGTTTTAACCTAACTAGAGGTTTTATGACAGATGATTTCTACGGAATGATGGATCCTAATGAAGGAACTATGGCAGTCTCTGATCGTTTAGATATTGCTTTGGGACGTATGCTAATTTTAGATGCGAATCAAGCAAAACAAATGGTCGATAAAACCATTACATACTACAGTAAAGAAGCATATGGTAGATGGAGAAATACGGTAACAATTGTTTCTGATGATGCTGAAAATAACTCAGACAAAGACTTAGAAGTAGATTTAGATGCTTTAGGAAATACAATTGCACTCGAAAAACCGTTCATCAATATCTCTAAAATACATTCAGATGCATTTGTACAACAATCATCGGCAGCTGGAGAACGTTACCCTGAAGTAACAGAAGCTATAAAAGATAATATTGCATTAGGTTCATTAGTAGTAAACTATTTTGGTCATGGAGGAGAAGATGGACTTGCAGGAGAACGAATTTTTGAAAAAGTAGATTCACAAGAACTAACAAACGAATGTCGTCTTCCTTTATTTATCACAATTACTTGTGAATACACCCGATTTGATAATCCGCTACGTCAAACAGCAGGAGAATTCATGTTTTGGAACGAAAAAGGAGGAGCAGTTTCATTATTAACAACGACACGTCAAATATTCCAAAATGTAGGTGTAAGTATCAATGAGCTCTTAGCAAGATATTTATTTTCTTACGGTTCTAACGAATATCAACCAGTGTCTGAAGCATTACGTCAAACCAAAAATTTGGTAACAACATCTAACAAAAGAACTGTTTTCTATATTGGAGATCCAGCGTTAAAACTGGCTATTCCTCGTCCAAGAGTAAATCTTACAGCAATCAATGATGTGCCAATTACACAGCCAACGGATACGCTAAAAGCATTAAGTAGAGTGAAAATTTCAGGAAACATTACAGATGAATCAGGAAACTTACTCAACAGTTACAACGGAACGGTATTCTCTAGTATTTATGATAAAAAGATTCAGCGTCAAACTTTAGCAAATGACTTTCCATTTGTGTTAGATTTTGAAACTTTAGGAGAAATTATCTTTAGAGGAAAGGCAGAAGTAGTAGAAGGAAACTTCGAATTTGAGTTTGTAGTACCGCGTGATATTACCATTCCAGTAGGAAACGGACGTATAAGCTTCTATGCAGAAAAAGGAGATGTACTCGAAGATCATACAGGGTTTAGTGAAAACCTAAAAGTAGGTGAGCTCAATGAAGATGCACCCATAGATAACGACGCACCAGTTGTAAACTTATTTCTAAATGATGAAAGTTTTGTTTCGGGAGGAATTACCAATGAATCTCCGTTCTTACTAGCAAAACTATCTGATGCAAATGGAATCAACACTGCAAGTGGAATTGGACATGATATTGTAGCTATTCTTGATGGAGATGAAGTCAATCCATTTGTATTAAATGACTATTACGAAACAGAATTAAACGATTACACAAGAGGAATTGTGAAATTTCCATTGCGTGATTTAGAAGAAGGTACACATACCTTATCATTAAAAGCATGGGATGTGTACAACAACTCATCTACAACAGAAATACAATTCACGGTATTCAATGAAAACAACTCATTGACTATTACTAATGTGTTAAATTATCCAAACCCTTTTGTTAGCTACACGGAATTTTGGTTCAATCACAATAGTTCTAGTGAACTTGATATTATGGTACAAATTTTTACAGTTTCAGGGAAAGTAGTACGTACGCTTGTCGGAAAAACTAACGCTGGAGCATCAAGTAAAGACTTTAGTTCACTGTCAAGAGATATTGTATGGGACGGTAAAGACGATTTTGGAGATAAACTCGCAAAAGGAGTCTACGTATATAAGATTACGGTAAAATCTCCGTTAACTAATCAGAAAGTTGAAAAATTTGAAAAACTTGTAATACTATAAATAAAAACTATATTTGTTAAAATTTAACTGAATGAAGAAGATATTTTTATCCATATTGTGTTTAATTCCATTAGGGATGTTAGCACAAACTACGGTAGTAAATCCAAATGATACAAGAGTAATTACCACAGGAGTTCCTTTCCTTTTAATTACACCAGACGCAAGAGCTGCTGGTATGGGAGAACTAGGAGTTGCTACATCACCAGATACATATTCACAGCAGTGGAATCCTGCAAAATATGCATTTGCAAACGAGCAAATAGGAGTAGGAATCAGTTACACACCATACTTAAGTGATTTAGTAAATGATATATTTCTAGGAAACCTAACGTTCTACAACAGAATCAGCGAAAGAAGTGCTTGGGCTGCAAGTATTAAATACTTTAGTTTAGGTGAAATTGAAATTATTACACAGCAACAAGCAGACATAGGAAACTTTACACCATTAATTGAAAGACCAAACGAATTGGCAATTGATGCATCGTATGCGTTACGTTTAAGTGATCAATTCTCAATGTCGGTAACAGGTCGTTTCTTGCGTTCTGATCTAAAACTACAATCACAGCCAGATACAGAAGCAAATGCAGCAAGTACATTTGCAGTTGATATTGCAGGTTACTATCAATCAGAAGAAGTTGCATACGACAGCTTTAATGGACGTTGGAGAGCGGGATTCAATATCTCTAACTTAGGACCTAAATTAAAATATGACGACCTTGGACAAGAAAACTTCTTGCCGACACAATTAAAATTAGGTGGTGGATTTGACTTTATCTTTGATGAATACAGTAAACTTGCTGTAAGTGTGGAAGTAAACAAATTATTAGTGCCAACACCTCCGAAACTCGGATTCGTAGATACTAATGGTGATGGAAACCAAGATACAGACGATTTATCTACACCAGATGTAAATGAAAATGAACCAACAATTATTGTTGCTGGTCAAGATGATGATGTAAGTTTCGTTTCAGGAATTTTCCAATCATTTGGAGATGCACCAGATGGTTTCAGTGAAGAATTAAAAGAATTTACATGGGCACTTGGAGCTGAATACTGGTATCAAGATTCATTTGCGTTACGTGCAGGATATTTCAATGAAAGTGAAATAAAAGGAGCAAGAAAGTTTTTTACACTTGGAGCTGGATTTAAATACAGCGCTGTAAAAATTGATGTATCTTATTTATTCTCTGCATCACAAGTAAGAAACCCATTAGAAAACACATTACGTTTCTCTTTAACATTCAACTTAGGAGACACATACGACGAATTATAAAATTCATCACACAAAAAATAATACAAAAACCTTTCAAATTACTTGAAAGGTTTTTTGTTTTTAGACAAACAGACAAACAGACAAACAGACAAACAGACAAATAAACGAATCCACGAAAAACAAACTAACAACCAACAATTCAACAAGTAATAAAAAGAACGTCAAAAACCAATATCCCAAAACCTAATACCAGAATTCAAGGCAATTCCATAAATAATCACTATATTTCTAGGCTGATTTGATCTGAATGGATCAACACATGATAAAGAAAATAAATTTCACATGCAGGAAATAAAAATTACAACGACACTTACGTGTTATGACCATATAGAGGAACTTCCTCAGAACATTCAAGAATTAATGCAGCATGCTATTGAAGCGCGAAAAAAAGCATATGCACCATATTCTAAATTTAAAGTAGGTGCAGCGTTATTCCTTGAAAACGGAGAAGTAGTAACAGGAAGTAATCAGGAAAATGCAGCCTATCCGTCAGGATTATGTGCAGAACGCGTAGCTATCTTTCATGCAGGTGCGCAATATCCAAATGTCAACATACAGCAAATTGCCATCACGGCAACTTCGGACAATCACATCAATAAAACACCAATTCCACCATGTGGTGCATGTAGGCAATCGATTGCAGAATATGAAATGCGTCAAGAGGAAGCGATTGAAATTTACTTTATGGGAGCAGAAGGAAAAATTATGAAATCTAACTCGCTTAAAGATTTATTGCCGTTGGTTTTTGATAAATCATACCTATAAAGAACCTTTTCGGTAAAAATCCATATCTTCATTAGGGAAAAGACGAAGCTTGGATTTCCACCATTTCGAAATTCCAATGTCGTTAGTGTAAATTACCATTCCATTTTGCTGATAACTAATACTATCAATATCTCCATTTGATTGGTAATAAAAAATCAACGTAATATTTCTTTCGTCATCATAATAAAATTTGATATTCTTTGAATAATCTATTTTTTCACTTACCTCATATTCTCCATGACCAATAATACGTTGTTGTTGATCTAAAACTTTAATTTCTTTTGTCATTAAAGTATCCTTTGTGTAATGTCTGAAGATTTGAAATATTCCTTTTTTTACTTCGTATGCTTTAACAATAGTATAATTTTCTGTGCCAATTAATTGTTGTTGCGCATTTTCCTCTAACTCATCTTTAGCTAAAAAATAAGTTGTATTAATTAATTTTCCCTCTTCATAATGCTCAATTTTTCTAGGAAACCCTTCCGTTGTGTATGTGTACTTATCATACTTTCTGACTAAATGAAGAGATTCTTTAGTGATTTTTGTTCCAATTTGCGACCTGTATTGTGCTTGATCATGTGATCGTTCTTGTAAACTTGCGAGATAAGAGGAAGATGGTTTTAATGTCGCATCTTTAAAATAACTAATATCTTCAAAAGGAAAATAAGCACGCTTTAATCTGTCAAAATCCTTCAAAGGAAAACTGATCAAACGATGAGGAACATCCAGTACGGAAGGTTCGCATACATGATATTTTTCATTCAGATAATCACAAAAAAGAACCAACTCACCTTTTACATTATAGTAAAATTTATAAAAAGCAATATCATCGTTTTCACCATAGGAGAAAGAATTAAATTCATCATTTTTATTTAATCTACTTTTCTTTTGAAAAGCAATGGCTTTTCCATCAGCTAACACATATATTTCATTTCTAATAATGCTTTTTCCATAATATTCTTTTTCTTGAATTTCGTAATTAGTGTACGTATCAATAGAGGTGAAAATTGCACCAGAAGTTCCTGAAACTATTCTTGAGCCATTCCCTGTTTTTGTACTAGAAAAAAAGTCAATCTGTTGCTTAATTGAATCTATCTTTGAGCTATTCAAATTAAAATACTCTGATTGTATATTTTTAACTCGATTATTTTTTATGCTCTTACGAAGTAAAATATCATCATGATATCCTAATTCAAAATAACTAGACTTTATTTTTTTGACTTGATCGGCAGTTAAAGGAAATCCTAATATAGTTTGAAATTCGATTCTATTTTCTTTTGGGGAAGAACAACTAATTGTAGAAAAAAATATAAGTATTACACTTAAAAATAATGTAAAAAATGAATTGTGAAATAATCCCATTTTGAGTTCTAATATTGATAAAAAACTAAAAATACTACAAAAAGTGACACTAACGTAGTGCTTTCATGTACAAAACATTTTTTCGATAACGTTTTCGAAAGAATAAATCGTGTTAAATCATAGATAATTTACCGCTACATTTTTCCACTTCTTATTAAAATAGTATTTTTGTTATTCGTTTATTTAGAAAACAAACAACGAAAAGCTATAAACCTTTAAATGGATTTGTTATTATCTAAAAAATAGCAAAGCCAACCAATTTGAAATAAATGGAAAAGATCACTAAAGAAGTATACCTCAAATGGTATGAGGATATGTTATTTTGGAGAAAATTTGAAGACAAACTAGCTGCTGTGTACATTCAGCAAAAAGTGCGTGGATTTCTTCACTTATACAATGGTCAAGAAGCTGTATTGGCAGGATCATTACATGCAATGGATTTATCAAAAGATAAAATGATCACTGCGTATAGAAACCATGTTCAGCCAATTGGAATGGGAGTTGATCCTAAAAAAGTAATGGCAGAATTATATGGAAAAGCAACTGGAACCTCGCAAGGACTTGGAGGATCAATGCATATATTTGCTCCAGAAAACGGATTCTATGGTGGACATGGAATTGTTGGAGGGCAAATTCCTCTAGGAGCTGGATTAGCTTTTGCAGATAAATATTTCAAAAGAAATGCAGTAACCTTATGTTACATGGGAGATGGAGCCGTACGCCAAGGATCATTGCACGAGACATTCAATATGGCAATGAATTGGAAGCTTCCAGTAGTATTCATCTGTGAAAACAACGGATATGCGATGGGAACTTCTGTAGAAAGAACTGCAAATCATACAGATATTTGGAAACTAGGACAAGGATATCAAATGCCTTGCGGACCTGTAGACGGAATGAATCCAATAAAAGTAGCTGAAGCAGTAAGTGAAGCTGTAGAAAGAGCAAGACGCGGTGACGGACCAACATTTTTAGAAATGAAAACCTATCGTTACAGAGGTCACTCTATGTCAGATGCACAACACTACAGAACAAAAGATGAAGTAGAAGAGTACAAAAAAATAGATCCAATAACACAAGTGAAAGACATCTTATTGGAGAAAAAATACGCTACCGAAGATGAAATTGCAACAATGGATAAGCGTGTAAAGGACTTGGTGAAAGAATGCGAAAAATTTGCAGAAGAATCTCCATATCCAGAAAAAAGCCTCATGTACGACGCAGTATACGAACAAGAAGATTATCCATTTTTACCTCATAAACTATAAAACATGGCAGAAATTATAAACATGCCGAGACTAAGTGACACCATGGAAGAAGGTGTTGTGGCAACATGGTTAAAACGAGTAGGTGACAAAGTTGAAGAAGGAGACATTCTCGCTGAGATTGAAACTGATAAAGCAACAATGGAATTCGAATCTTTCCATGAAGGAACATTATTGTATATAGGAGTTCAAGAAGGAGAAACAGCACCAGTTGATACCTTATTAGCTATTATTGGAGATGAAGGAGAAGATGTAGCTGCCTTAGTAAAAGGAGCTGGCGAGCCAGTAAAAGAAGAGCCAACTCCTGAAAAAACAACAGAAACACCAAAAGCAGAGACTACTGAAAAAGTTGAAATGCCAGAAGGAGCCATTGTAGTTACAATGCCAAGGTTAAGTGATACAATGGAAGAAGGAACTGTTGCAACTTGGCTAAAAAAAGTTGGAGATGCAGTTGAAGAAGGAGACATTCTTGCCGAAATTGAAACTGACAAAGCAACAATGGAGTTTGAATCTTTCAATGAAGGAACATTACTTTATATCGGAGTTCAAGAAGGAGAAACAGCACCAGTTGATAGCATTTTAGCAATCATAGGAAACGAAGGAACTGATGTAGATACTGTATTAAAAGCAGCAGCTTCGGGAAACGATTTAGAAGAAGCACCAAAAGAAGAAAAAACAGCAGTAGCGGAGAAAACAGAAGCTCCAAAAGCTTCTGGAAGCGAATCTTCAGGTGGTAGAATTATAGCTTCACCATTAGCTAAGAAAATTGCAGCAGACAAAGGAATTGATCTTGCGCAAGTAAAAGGAACTGGAGATCATGGACGTATTGTAAAGCGTGATGTGGAAAACTTTACGCCAGTAGTTCAAGAAACACCAGCAGCAAAAGTAGCAAGTCCAAGTACTTCGGAAGCATCATCTGCACCAGTGGTAACACCTTTTGTTCCAGCAGGAGAAGAAAGCAGCGAAGAAGTGAAAAACTCTCAAATGCGTAAAACAATTGCACGTCGTTTAGGAGAATCTAAATTCTCTGCACCACATTACTACCTAACGGTAGAATTGGATATGGACAATGCGATTGCTTCCAGAAAAACAATCAACGCAATTCCAGATATCAAAGTATCATTCAATGATATGATTGTAAAAGCTTGTGCGATGGCATTACGTAAACATCCGCAAGTAAATACAACTTGGAATGACGCTACAACTACATATCACAAACACATTCACGTTGGAGTTGCTGTAGCAGTTGATGACGGATTGTTAGTGCCTGTATTAAAATTTGCTGACCAAATGAGTTTAACAACTATTGGAGGTCAAGTAAGAGACTTAGCAGGCAAAGCAAGAAACAAAAAGATTTCTCCAGCAGAAATGGAAGGAAGTACATTCACGATTTCTAACTTAGGAATGTTTGGAATCTTAGAATTTACTTCAATTATAAATCAACCGAACTCATCAATTTTATCAGTTGGAACAATTGTCCAAAAGCCAGTTGTAAAAAATGGAGAAATTGTAGTAGGAAATACAATGAAAGTTACGCTAGCTTGCGATCACAGAACTATAGACGGCGCAACAGGAGCAAAATTCTTGCAAACTGTAAAGCAATATATAGAAAACCCTGTGACAATGTTAGCATAAACATAACACACGCATTAAATCCCACGATAAGTGGGATTTTTTGTTTTAACCAATCATCAATCAAAAAAAACAATCATGAAACAGCTAAAAAATATTTTCGGAATCTGCTTAATAACACTATTGCTAAGTGCTTGTGGTACAAAAGAAATTGTCATCAAAGCACAAGAAGTAGATGATATTGTGACATATTTAGCTTCTGACGAATTAGCAGGAAGAGACACAGGAACGGAAGGAATTGAAAAAGCTGCAGTTTATATTGAAAATTACTTTAAAGACTTAGGAGTAAAACCATATTTTGATACCTACAGAGATAGTTTTACTGTTAAAGGAGCAAATGCATTTAATGTCATTGGATACTTAGAAGGAAACGATCCAGCTTTAAAAGATGAGTTTGTAATTCTTGGAGCACATTATGATCATATCGGTTTTGCACAACCAGAAAATGGAGATAAAATTGCCAATGGAGCCAATGATAATGCAGCAGGTGTTGGAACAGTAATGGCAATGGCAAAATACTTTGCGAAAACCAAAAGCAACAAAAGAAGCATCTTATTTACATTGTTTTCTGCTGAAGAAAAAGGACTGTTAGGTTCAAAATATCTAGCAGAAACCTTAAAAAAGGAAAACTTAAACTTGTATATCATGTTAAATTTTGAAATGGTTGGAGTACCTTTAGTTGGTAAAGATTATACAGCATATGTCACTGGATTTGATAAATCGAATCTTGCCGCAAAAATGAACGAATATGCAGGAAAGAAGATTGCTGGCTACTTTGCAAAAGCAGGTGAATTCAGATTGTTTATGCGATCAGATAACTATCCATTTTTTCAAGAATTCAACGTGCCAGCTCAAACTTTTTGTACTTTCGACTTTTCGAATTTCGAACATTATCATAAAGTAGGAGACGAAGCAGATATCATGGATTTCAATCACATGGCAAATTTTGTAAACACATTTATTCCTGCAGTAAAAAAAGCGGTAAATGCACCAACGAAAGAAATTAAATTAAACCCTTCAAAATAATAAAAGCTCAATTTGAAGAATGTTTAAGTTGATTATTGGAGAAAAATACTGAAGTAACACTATCATTATGAAAGTACAAATGTGATTTCGAGTGAATTTTCTTAGGAGAAATTAGTATCGAAAACACTTAAAATCATAATCTTATTGTTAAATATTTACAACCACCACTACCACAAAATACTTTAAAGAAACTTATAAAAGATGAAAAACGTCATCATTACAGGAACTAGCAGAGGAATTGGATTTGAATTAGTTCATTTATTCGCAAATCAAGGATACAATGTATTAGCATTGTCTAGAAACGAAAAGCCAATTTCAAACCTGACATACGATAATATTACCTCTTTTGCTTTCGATTTAAGCAAACCTGAAGATTATGGTAGAGTGACTGATTTCGTCAAAGAAAATTGGGAACAAGTTGATATTGTAATTCATAATGCAGGAGCTTTGCTCAACAGACCTTTTGCGGAAACGACGATGGAAGATTTTAAATGGATTTATGAAGTCAATGTATTTGGTGTAGCAGAATTAAGTCGTGTATTATTGCCATTTATGGTTTCAGGAAGTCATGTAGTAACCATTAGTTCTATGGGCGGAATTCAAGGAAGTATGAAATTCCCTGGGTTGGCAGCCTATAGCTCTTCAAAAGGAGCTGTGATTACATTGATAGAATTGCTAGCTGAAGAACACAAAGAAGCAGGAATTGCATTCAATGTATTAGCTTTAGGCGCAGTTCAGACAGAAATGTTAGCAGAAGCTTTTCCTGGATATCAAGCTCCATTAAGCGCTTTAGAAATGGCAGAATATATCTATGATTTTTCTCTTAACGGAAACAAATACTATAACGGAAAAATATTACAGGTTTCAAGTTCTACACCTTAATTTTACAGTGTAAAAGTACTTTTTGACACTTTTTTTACATTTGATTTACATGTTTGCCGTGTGATCTGTTCTATATTCGTAACAGTTAAAATAGCAACATCATGAAAAAAATCAAAAATCTTATTTTACCAGTGATCATCATAGCAATTATAATTGTAGCAAGTGGTTATACTAAAGATGAATCAAATATGTCAAAGGAAAAAGAAATTGTCTCTTCTGTAGATGATAAACAACATCAGACGATAAATTTCTTTGTAACGCACGGACATTGCAGTACGCCATTTGCAGGTTCTGTAAGTAACATGAATATAGATATTCCTTCACGTGATGATATGGGAAATCCATTGGAGAATTTGAAACTTTCTTTTGAAGTAGATCCGAATACATTCAATGTTTGTAAAGCAGAAGAATTAACTGAAACCATAAGAAAACCAGGTTTGTTTGTTAGCGAACGCAATGAAAAAATCACTTTTCAATCCACAAATATCTACACTATGGGATTAGACTGGTATCAAATAAATGGTACTATGTCTATTAAAGGAATCGAAAAAGAAGTGAAGTTTTTTGTTACAGGTATTAGAGATCCAAAAGAATCAATGTCTAGCGCTCTTATACTTAGCGGACAAGTAAATCTATTTGATTGGGGAATTGATTATGATAAAATTGTCAACGGAAAATCAGATAATGTTCCGACAAAATTATTATATCTAAATATGAAAATAGACATTACTGACTATCAGCCAGTATATACAGTTATAGAAAATAAATAATAAATTTTGAGTTCTACGCCTGAATAAAAGCGTTTATAAAAACTTAAACAAACTAAAATAGCGGTAAGGAAATAATTCCAAGCCGCTATTTATTATTTATTTTATATGTATAATTCGTTTAAAGCTTTAGGAATTAATTCAATGTAGCTCTTCCAAACCCAACAGTATCACGATACATTTGTGGAGAAATGCCAGTATTCGTTTTGAACAATCGACTAAAATAAAATTCGTCAGTATAGCCTAACGACCAAGCGATTTCTTTTATAGGCTTACTTGTCATGTATAATTCACGTTTTGCTTCAATAAGTATACGTTCCGTGATTAACTGAGTTAGTGTTTTGTTATAATGTGACTTTACTAATTTTGCTAATGCGTTAGATGAAATATGTAACAGATTTGCATAATCACTTGCAGAATGTTTTTCTTTGAAATTACTCTCAATTTCATTTTTTAAATTTCGCAACACAAATGGTGTTTTTGCATCTGTGAACGTTGGTTTTTCAATTTGAGATTTTGCCATAGCTCTAGATGCATTCCCTAAAAACACTTTTAAATTAGGGACTAATAATTCATAATTTTGCTCTTCATTATTTGAAAATTCAGCTTTAAGCTGTGTTATTAAAAAATCAAACTTAATAGCAGTTTCTTCATCTACTGTAAAAAAAGGTGCTTGATAAATGTTATTAAAGAGAATAGTCTCACAATTTGTCTCTTGTGGATTTCGATGAATACAATAAAAATCAGAATGAAATTGAATCGCAATTCCTTCTATGTTTTTATGAGTAGAGAACATAAAAGGTTGAAACGGAGAAAAAGCAAAAAGTGTCTCTTCTTTAAATGTATATTCAGAAAAATCAACCTTCAATAAACCTTCGCCTTCTTTTATCCAAATTAACGTATAAAAGTTATTGCGCTGTAAGTGATCAAAATGACTCGTATCATTAAACGAAAATAGTTTAAAAGCTAAATTCCCATCTTGTTGATTGATTAGTGTACATACATTTTGACTATTCATACTCTAAAAATAGTATAATTCTTATGTTTTTAAACGTTCTCTAATTTATTTATTGTCTGTTAAAAGTTTATAGATTGATACAAAATGAATCCATAAAAAGATCACTCCGCCAAAAAATACTACATACTGCATATTATGATTTGGTCCAATATCTTTCCAAACCCAAAAACAGATACTTGTAACAATAATTAAAATGTCTGTTACGCCAATAATATTTGCAATCCACAATGCAGTATTTTTTGAAGAAGTATTTTTAACATACAAAATTGCTGCAATTAATGCGGTAAAAGCTGATGCTGCATGCATGAAACCGTCCATTATACCAAATTCAAGCGGAATAACTCCTAAAGCAGCTTCCGTAAAAAAACCTGCGGAAACAAGGACACGTAATCCTTGTGTCATTTGCAAATGCTCTTGTGATAGATTAAAAAAATATCTTTTTAAGGTTAAATATAATAATCCAATACCTAAAATTGCACCAATCAATATGATTATGAAAAATGTGCCGCCCGAAATATCCTTTGGAAAAATATGTTCGCTGCCAATTCCCCAATGTTCAAATATAATATAGATAAATAATACTGTTCCAGTTATGGTAATGATCGTTTTACTTGCTTTTCCAATACGAAGAAGTAATAAAAGTGCTAATGCTAAAATACTGTTCAGTATTAAAACATAATACGTTGCCGCTAAATATGCAGTTGTTTCCATTCTTTTTATGAATTTATAATATGACTTAAATACACCACAAAGTTGTATTCTTATTATAGATTCTAGAATGGATTATTAATGCTAAAAAATGGACTATTTTTTAGATGGACATTGAAGAGTTTAAGTTTGACCTCTTAATCATCACTACTATTTTCATCATGTAAAATTTGATCAATCACAATACAAGTCATTAAAATAGCGGCATGGTTTTCGTCATCTTGTATGTCAACAGCATAACTATCTGTCCATGCCCAATGTTTTTTACTAATAGTGGCTACTTGTCGATCACCTCGTGTAAATACAAATTCATGACTCCAAAAATTACCGTCAATAACATAATCATTTGGACCAGGAACATCTAATGTAAATTTCTTTTTAAACCAACTCCATTCTTTAATTACTTCTGCATACAATTCGCCATTGATAAGAATTTGGTATTTAGGTTTAAATGTGAAAAGTTTTTGCTTGATCACAGCAATTTCATTTTTGTTTTCATCTTGAAAAGATAAATTATCGCCCCAAGAAAAAGCTTTTCCTTTTACATAAAAACATTCGTTTCCTTCTGTATCTGTAATGGAAAAATTATTACCAAATCCCCAAAATTTTTCTTTAATCCTATATACCATAATTTTGTGTTAGTTCTTTTAATAATAGTCATAATTACATGGTATATGTAACTGATTTAAGAAAAACGTTACATGAAAACATAGTAATACATTCAAAAAATGATATACTTATATGAATTTATTAGTTTTAACTTACTAATAGTTCGCTAACGGCATTTCTAGCTGAGCGAGCAGCATTATGTACAGCACTCCAATCGTCTTCTTGTGTATAAGCATCTCCTGCAAAATACAATTTGTTATTTACAGAAGTAGCTAAGGTTGAAGAAATGTAATAAGGTGCATTATCCGCCAAATAAGCAGCGCCAATAAAAGGATCGTCGTTCCAGTTTTGCACAATATGATTAACATAATTTTGAGTAGCAGCACCATTAAAAACAGTATCCAGTTCGTTTAAAATATAATCACGCTGTGCGTTTCCGGATAAATTTTGATATTGTTCCGCTTGTTCACCAACAGCAAATAATCCTAAAATATGCTTTGTTGAATTTTGTCCATAAGCAGCATCATAATAAATACGTTGTCCCGTAGATGTTTCACTATCAGTAGTTGATAAATAAGTAGGGTAAAATTTATGTGTAAATTCTATAAATACTTTAATTCCTCCCCAAATTGGTGCATTTTGAATTGCTTCTTGTTTATCGTTTGATAATGCTGGTGTAAAATTGATCCGATTGTTTTGTAAAACTTTTAAAGGAACTGCTACAATAACTTTATCTGCCTCATAGATTTCTCCTCCATTTGTAGTTAGGACTACTTTAGTATCTTGATAGTTTATAGCGGTTACTTCTGTATTGAATATAAATTTTGACTGAATACTTGGTACTATATAGGTTTCAAAAAAATTGAGCCAACTGCTACCGATAAACTTTTGATCAATAAAAGACGATCCCCAACTTGAAATTGTATCTGTACTGTAATCTCCATCTTCATAATAACCAATTAAGTCATCTTCTTCATAACCTTGCGTAACTGTGGTAATATTTACAGAATTATCATTAACAATAGCGCTTAATTCTGATCTGTCAACATGCAACCATTCTGCTCCTAATGGAATTGGGAAATCTGCAAATGTAGTATTGTGTTTTATTCTACCACCATAGGTTGGTGCAGCTTCTAAAATTTGAAAATTAATTCCTTGCTGTGCTAACAAATAAGCCGAAGCCATTCCTGCAGGACCAGCTCCAACGATGAGAACTTTTCCGTTAAAATTATTCGTGATTGTTCCATTGTCATCAGTACTACAAGCAGCTAAAACAGACTGGAATGGTAATGAAAATCCAAGAATTCCACAGGCTTTTATAAAATCTTTTCTTGTCATAAATTATATTTTGCTCAAATATGATCTTTTCTATTTTTTGAAAGTCTGAATACATTAAAAGTGTATGTATTTGTACCTATGAATACTTCTTCTTATAGGCAGAAGGTGTCTGTTGCGTCATTTTTTTAAAAACAGCGTTAAAAGTTGATTTTGATTTAAATCCACTTTCTAAAGCAATACTGAAAATATCATAATGCGCATAATTTTGATCTAATAATTTTCGTTTGACAGCTTCAACACGATAAAAATTTACAAATTCAAAAAAGCTTTTCTGCTCTTTCTCATTAATAATTTGAGAAAGATAACCACTACTTAGTTGTAAATGCTGCGCCAATTCATTTAAAGTAAGATCTATATTCTCATACAAGTGTTTTTCTTCAAAAAGCTTTAATAATTCTGTATAATATGTATTTGTTTTGGTAGATAGCTTTTTTTTACTTTTCCCTTTTGAAGTTTTATGTTCAGTAAAAGTGACAATTTCAAATAAATGGTACTTCTGAATTACAAAATACCCAATCCAAAATAATACAACAACCATTCCTAAGGTAACATAAGTGTATATAGTTTCATAAGTATACCCTAAAGCCCATATAACATAACTTAATAACCACAAGAAAACTAATACGAAAATAATTCGAAGAAAGTTTAGTAACCACAATAAACTTTTCTGATCAATAGTGGAGTAATTCGATGTAATAAATTCTTGATAATGCTTTATGTGATGAAGAGCTAATGGAATTAAAAATACAGATACCGCCAAACCAACAAATTCTTCAGCAAATGGTAGAAATTCTAAAGCAATAGCAAAAACTTTAATATCATGTATATACTCAAATGGAATATATAATAAACATAGTAAAGCTTGAAGTATGATAGGGAACAACCACCATTTTTCCCAAGGTTTGAGTTGATATTGAGGATTTATTAAATATTTTACAAAAAAATAAAGACCAATAGTAACTGTTGTACTTAAGAAAATAGGTAATGGTTCTAAAATTTTTAATACATTCCAATAAGGATTCGTATAAGAGATTAGTTCGTACAAAAGTTGCATTGAAATTCCTGAAAGAGACAATGCAAGAAAGCTATTTGACGTTGCATGAAGTCGTTTATTAAAAAATAATAAAGAAGCTATTATAATTCCATGAATGAAAGCAATAAAAAGCAAGGCGCTCATAAAGCCATCGAAAAATGCTGTCTCTACCATCATTCATGTAAGTTTTAATATGTGTAAATGTAATAGAAAGCAATCACTTAACACAATAAATAAAAAAAGAAGCACTCAAGCTTCTTTTCTTATAAATTATATAAATACCTTTTGAATCAGTATTGTATCCTTATTACATTGCGTCAATAATTTTTTCAATCAATTCGGAAGTAGATGTATAACTCAATCCTTCACCTTTGGCAATATCAATAGCTTCTTTTGCTCTTTTCAAGGCTTTGTTATAATTTCCAGTTTTATATAACAACGCAGCATGTGTATCTACATTATAATAGTTCTTTTCTAATTCAATAGAACGTTCAACAACTTTGATAGCTTTTAGTAAAATTTGAACATCATTCTTAGTTTTATAAGCATTCCATGCTAAAGAATTTAACTTAGAAGATGAATTCCAAATACTATCAATGTTTGATTGGCTAAAATCATTTACATCAAAACTATCTGAATCATCGGTCTCTGTAGACTCAATAACTGTCTCTTCAACTTCTGCCTCCATGTATTTCTTGATCAAACCCTCCATACGAACTTTACTCATGGCACCTTCAATTTGTTCTAAATTTGAACTATTTTTAATGAATAAATACGTTGGCATTGCGGCAATTCCTAAAGCATCATCAACCTGACTTTTATCGACATCTATCTTATAAAAATCAACACGATCTTTGTACTTTGCATTCAGATCCTTCAAAATAGGATCCATACGTTTACAAGGTCCGCACCAAGTGGCATAAAAATCTAAAACTATCAATCGATCGTTGTCTACGAGTAATTTTGATTCTGCGTCATCATCTGATAACTCAGTTTGCGCAAAAGAGGGAATTGCAACACAAAGCATCAAAAACAGCAATACTTTTTTCATATTCTAAAAATTTAATTTGTTTAAAATTAGACAAAAAAATCATGCCAAAAAATTATCAATCACTGTTTTTTATATAACTCTCCTATTTTTAGATAAATAGGTCAACGGTACTATTAAATATTTGTAGTAATTTATCGGTGTGTAAAAACAGGTAATTTTACTGTTTTAAGAATAATCAAGAACACCTACTTTTAAAAACACCTTAAAATAAAACTAACTAACATTATGGATGGATTACTTTTTCAGCTACCCAAAACGGTAACTAAATCAAATCTCAAACAAGCAATGCAACAAGCTATTGAAATTGAGATTGCGACAATTCCGGTGTATTTATACACGTACTATTCAATCAACAGAACTCCAAATCAGTCCGACATTGAGTCACAAATTCTTTCAGATATGAAGGCGACTCAAAAAGGAAAGAAAAAGAAAAGAAATGATGCCGAATTACAAGCAGCAGCAAAGCAATTGGCGTTAGATATTATGGTTTTTGCAAACAAAGCAGGCGCTTTAATAATGAGCGTTGCGGTAGAAGAAATGTTACATATGTCATTATCTTCTAATATTAAAAATGCACTGAAACCACCATATGGCGGCATTCCACAATTAGTTGGGAAAACGCCAAAAGTTTGGCCAGCGTATTTGCCAGGACACGTTCCAGCTTTTGAAATTAACAGAGGAAAACTTTCGTTAGAACAATTACACGCATTTCTTCTTATAGAAAGTCCGCTTCCTTTCAATGTGGACAAAGTAGAAAAAGGACAAGCAATTGAGTATACAACAATTGGAGAATATTATGACCTGATTATAAAATGTATCAAAGAAGAACTAAAGGATTCAGATTTTAATGGAGATGCGCCACAATTGCTTCCTGAAAAAGGATATTATGCGCAAAACAACATTGATACGGTATATTATGATGAAAATCATAAACCACAATTTCCAAATGAAGAAGATAGCGGCGGATTGGTACATGTAAAAGGTAAAGATTCTGCTATTCATGCGATGAATGAAATCATAGAGCAAGGAGAAGGAAAACCAGAAACAATTGAAGTCGATGTGGATGGAAAACCTGTTTTTAAATTTGATATTCCATCAGATCATTTAACGCCAGATGGTACTGTAGTTTGTCCATTATTTCCTTTTGATTCAGGAATTGTTGATCCAAGTGATTATGACGATAAAGACCGAAAAGAATTATCGCATTTTGACAAATTTTTGGAAGTTTACTGCACCATTAAAAGAAAAAATCACGAGCTAAATACATTTTTAAACACAAAGGATTTCGACTTTACTAAATACTTTGTAAAAGATTTACCAACAAATCCTAGTACTGCCAATTATCCAAAAGCAATTCAAGATGTTTCAAACCTTACAAATGCAGTGTACACTTATATTTTTGTAATGGCAGAAGCATGCTACAAAACTGCTGGACACAAACAATATGAAATCTTTATGTTCGGAATTCATAAATCTATGATTTGGATACTAAACATGTTGTCAATGACAATGGCTGGTTTGTCGTACACAGATAGTAATGGAGAAAAACAAAGTGTTTCTGCAACATTTGAAGATTACACATTTTCAAACGCTTCAAGTCCAAAATCACAAATTATCGACTTAGCTGGAATTGCAATGGCTTCCTCAAATGGTATTGTATCTCAAGGAATGCTAGATCGTATCAAAGATCTGCCAGATGTACCAGTAGAAGCATATCTAGTTGATCATGGCAAAGGGATTTAATAATTAAAAAAGTTTAAAAAGATGAAAGATTTTAAATATAGTGCAGCGAATAGTTGCGGAGCAAATAGCTGTGGAAGTAGCGGAGGAAGCAGTAGTGGTTCAAACGGTTGTGGAAGCAGTGGCGGAAGTAGTAGTGGTTCAAATGGTTGTGGAAGCGGAACAAGTACGCCGTCAAAACAAAAAGATATTGCAGTTCCTTTAGAATTACATGCATGTATGGGATTAAATGCTTGTAAAGGTCATGATCGTTTTGGAACAAACGACTGTGCAGGTTCAGGATATTGTGCAACGCAAGTACACAGTTGTCATACACTAAACAACTGTCGCGGTCAAGGTGGTTGCGGATTATATGGAGATTCTGAAGAGCAATGTAAACCAGGAGCAAATGATTGTGCTTGGCAAGGAAGCTGTGGAACACCAATTCCTGCAGAACGTTTCATTACACAAGGAAAAAATCAAGGGAGAAGTGTGTGGCAATTGGCGCGTAAACTCTTTGAAGACCGCATGGACAAATCGCGCAGAACTGTAAAAGATGCGCCATTTCAGTACGGACCACCAATTTCTTGGTTGAGAGCAAATGGTAGAACAGAATCATGTGGAAGTAGTGGAGATAAAAATTGTTCCTTTGGTTTAAATGATGCAGTTGCAGATGCCAATCAATTTTGTTTAGAAAGCAGTAAAGAAATCAACAATACAATTGAAAATTGCGATTGTAAAGAAGAGAAAAAGAAGAAAAAATCTTCTAAAAAGAAAGCTTCAAAGAAGTAAATAAGATGCGTCATTGCGAGAGTTTTTAAGAAAATTCGTGGTAATCTGCTAGTTTCAAAAAACATTATTAATTTTGATTTACACAGATTACTTCGTCGTACTTCTTCGCAATGACGTATCAATAAATTGAACAAAAGCCAAACATTAAAATAACAATGAGACCAACAGTACAACAGCTTCCCGATTTAGGTTTAGGATTAGGTTTACGAGGAGAACATTTCAATCACATTCTAGAACATTCTCCAAAAGTTGATTGGTTTGAAATCATCTCAGAAAACTTTATGGATTCTGGCGGAAGACCACGATATGTTTTAGACCAAATAGCAGAACAATATCCTATAGTTATGCATGGAGTTTCTATGTCTATTGGAAGTACAGATGATTTGAATTTTGAATATCTCAAACGATTAAAAAAACTAGCTGATGAAATCAATCCGAAGTGGATTAGTGATCATTTATGTTGGACTGGCGTATTGAGTCTTAATTCGCACGATTTATTACCTGTTGTACTCAATGAAGAAAGTTTACAACTCATCACAACCAAAATAAAACAAGTACAAGACTATTTAGAAAGACCGTTAATTCTAGAAAACCCAAGTACGTATTTAACCTTTCAACAATCAACCATTCCTGAATGGAAGTTTCTAAAATATATGGTAGAAGAAACTAACTGCGGATTGTTACTAGATGTAAATAATGTATATGTGTCGTCATTCAATAACGAATTTGATCCTATTGAATATATAGAAGGTTTGCCACATGAAAGTATTGTACAAATGCATTTAGCAGGACATCAACACAACGGGGATCACATTATTGATACACATGATAGTCCTGTGGTAGATCCTGTTTGGGAATTATTCAGTTTAGCTTGGGAACGCACTGGCGGAACAGCTACTTTGTTAGAATGGGACGGAAATATTCCTGAATTTGATGTCTGTCATGCAGAATTATTAAAGGCGAAAAACTATATGAATGGCTTCAAAAAGCAATTTGTTTCAACTGAAACGACACAAAAAGAAACGCAAACCGTATCAAATCCAATTGATTTTATGGTGACAAATGTGGCAAAAGACTTTGTAGAATAATGGAAATCAAAAAGGATACATCGCGAGAAGCTGCACAAAAAAGTTTTGCAGAAATACAACAATGGATGCAACACCAATTATTACATCCACAATTTGCTGGTGAATATGAAAATTATGTAAAATCTACTTCTAAACTCTCAGCCAAACAGCATGTGCAAATTTACCAACGAAGCTACATAGCGCGTTTGCGTGATTGTATGATTGCTCAATTTCCGGCGTTACGTCATGCTTTAGGAACACAGTTATTTTTGCAATTTGCAGATTTATATTTGCTTGAATATCCTTCCAAAAGTTACACATTAGGTGATTTGGGACAACATTTTGGTGCATTCTTAGAAGAAACGCGTCCTGATAAAGATGCTGAGGTAAAAGAATCATGGCCTGATTTTATGATCGAATTGGCAGATTTTGAATTTTTAGTCAATATAAGTTTTGATGAAAAAACCAATGAAAACTACCAAACAGCAACTTCAGAAACGAAAGAAGCTGATTTACAATTAGTGCCAGTATTTCACTTATTAAAACATAATTTTCCCATCAGTCTGTATTACAAAGAAGCTGTAAACGATCGGAATCCAGCATTGCCATTTGAAGCGGAGAGTTATTGTGTGCTATTGCGTAGAAACTATCGACTTGGCTTATTGGAATTACACAAGGTTCAATACTATTTCCTATTAAAATTTAAAGAAATACAATCTATTGGGAAGACGATACAATTCTTTGTAGAAGAACACAATTTCAATGTTGAAGAATTAAAAAATCACTGGCAACAATGGAAAGTAAAATGGCTAGAAGAAGGATTTTTTATAAAACGATAACGAACTACTCTTTTATTTGTGGATTTGTTTTTTGTTAATTCGTTCATTTGATACAAACGAAATCCAAATCGTCAGATCGAGTGACGAATAAATCATGAAAGGTCATTGTGAGAAGGAAGCGACGAAGTAAGCTGTTTCTAGATAAACTCGTTTATAAAACAAAATAGATTCCATAATTTCTAACAAAGTATCAAAACAAAATTCCCAAAAATTCATCTAGAATAATCAAAAAATAACAAGTGTGAAAATCTAACAGCGCGAAAGCGCGATCTAGTAGCAAAGCGGTTTAATATCTAACAGCGAAAGCAGTCTAACATGTCTAATTATCTAATTTTTCAAATACAAACGAAGTATTCACTTTTGGAGAATTATCAATCATAATCATAGTACGTTTTATCACAACTAAAACACTGTCCTTTTGACTGTATTTTGAATTGATCAATGAAGTATATCGCATTTTCTGTGTAGAAATACTATCGTTTAAAATATGTTGTTTGCCATAAAAGGATAAGTTTCTAACTTCTATAGTTGTTACAGAATCTGAAAGCGCTGCATTGAACTTTGTAGAACCTTTCAACTGTTCTTTGATGGCTTCTTGAAATTCAGGATGTTTTACAGCCAATACTTGCGCTTCATAATTGGCTTGTAGTTTCTCAGTAATTTCTAAATTTATAGTTTCAACAGCAAAATCACTGCTCTTAAAATCGGCATCTTGTCCTTTATTTTGTTGTGTCCAACCATCAGAAGTAACATTCGATTCTTCACTTTCTAAGGCATTTTCAGTACTTGGTGCGCGATCTGCACACGAAAAACATGCTAAGAAACATACTATGTATACAATCTTTTTCATCATTGAATCATAAATTTAAGTTTCACAATCTTTTCATCTGCATACACCTTATCAAGAATTTGCATCTTTTTTAAAGTGCTTGTCGGAATCGTTAATAAGTTGATGAATTCCTTTTTTTTATACATTTCAATACCAATATTATCTTTAAATACGCGATAAATTTGTGCGTTTTCAGCAATCAATTCGTTCAACTGAGCACGACGTTTTTTCCAGTCGTTTGTATTTCCGTTTGCATAGTATAATAACATTAACGCATAATCGTCTGTTTGTAATCGAATTGTTTTATGTGTGTTTGAATGTATATGTCTTACAATAGTATCTGTTTTGTGATAAGGAGATTTTACCACAAACTTCAATTCATCTTCAGGAGTTGAATACGAGAAACAACCCAAACTATCTGTTTTAAAATACAAGGGTGATTCTTGTTTTCTTAGCACAATAATATCTAATGGAATTTTAGTAATTGCTTTGCGCTGATCGGCATCTGTAAAACAAAACGAAAAAGTATTCTCTGTAGGATATGCACTGTAAATTCCAATAATAATTAATGGAAGCAATACAATAAACCATTTGACATTGAAAGAAGGTTTTCTTGTTACAGCTTCAATTTCTGATGTAACTTCAAGTTCATCTTGTTGCTTCACAAAATCGTTCCAATTTTCATATCCAACATACACACTCAAAAGATTCAACATGTCAATACGTGGTAACTTTTCAGTATCATTCTTAATATACGTATAAAACCATTTTTCACTAATACTGCCTTTGGTTTTGCTGCGTAAATCTTCTTGGAAATCGGTAATTGTACTTCCTTTCCATTCACGAATATTGCTTGAAGCTGCATGCGAAGCTAAAAAAGTAGTTGCAATTTTGGCTTTTAAGTGTGAAAAATAATATGTTTCTTTTGTATTCAATTAAAATGTAAAAATCAGATAATCAGTGATTTGTATTTTGTAAAATAATTTACAAAGTCGTTACAAGCTATTTACAAAGCTTCTCCATAAAACGCTGATAGGTTTGTATTCGTAATCCTTAAAAATATAAAATTATGAATGCAATCACACTAAAACGAATCGTAAAATCATACGTACTTATATTTCTATTCTTTATTTCGCTGTCTTGTAGCAATCATAGTGCTGATTATGCAAACGAAGAAGTTGCCTTAGAAAA
Source organism: Kordia sp. (assembly GCF_965224175.1). Classification (GTDB taxonomy): domain Bacteria; phylum Bacteroidota; class Bacteroidia; order Flavobacteriales; family Flavobacteriaceae; genus Kordia. Next base: position 2,248,280 of record NZ_OZ245041.1, on the reverse strand, counting down.
TGTAGATCTTCGTGATGATTATGATGGCGTAGATGATGAAACAGCAAGTGCCGATGTAAATTTTAAAGAAAAAAGCCAAGGTTGGATAGCAAATAAAAATAACAAAACATTGCCTTCAAACATTCCTGCGAATTTAAAAATTATCAAAACTGCAAGTACACGATACAAAGTCAAAAATATTGACAAAGCATTGGCAGAAATCAAGGAAGTAATGTACTTAAATGGCGGTTATATTTCTGAATTGAGATATGATAAGAACTATCGCGAGAAGCAAAACAGATTCACCATAAAAATTCCAAAGGAAAACTTCGACATCATGCTTGATGGAATTCAAAAGTTTGCTGAAGAAACCGATTTTGTAAATATATCTACCACAGATGTTACTGAAAAATATATGGACGCACAATCGCGCTTAAAAACAAAACTTGAAGTAAAAGAACGTTTGGAAGCCGTATTGCGCAAAAGAGCAAAAACGGTTAAAGATATTTTAGCAACAGAAAACGAATTACGCGTGATTCAAGAAGAAATAGAAGCTGCACAAGGAAAAATAAAATACATGTCGAGCAGAGTTGCGTATAGTACTATTCAAGTGGAAATTTATGAAACCATTACTTTTAAAGAACAACCAGTTTCATACGAAAAAGGATTTGGTGCTAAAGCCAAAGAAGGTTTGTCAGCCGGTTGGGAATTTATTCAAGGAATCGCAATTGCTATACTATACATTTGGCCAATCATTATATTATTAATTATAGGGTTCTTCTTTTTTAAACGTTGGAAAAAAGCAAGAAAGTAATAAAATGATAGACTAAAAAACTACTGACAATACACTGACGATTCTCATTCCCGAAATCGTCAGTTGGTGTCTATTAGAATGTTATCTCGTTTCAAAACAAATGCTTACTTTTGTTGAACCGTGAAAGAAATACTAGCCAAATATATTCCTGAACGAGCTGTCGATCCTACTTTTGAGCTCATCAAGAAACATCAAGTACATCTTAAGATCGTAAATCAACGTGTGACACGACATGGGGATTACCGTCGAATGCCTGATGGAAGACATATGATTACTGTAAATGCAGGTGAAAATAAATATCGTTTTTTTGTGACATTGATTCATGAAATTGCCCATTTAGTAGCGTATGAAAAACATGGACGTTATATAAAACCACATGGAATTGAATGGAAACGAACATTTCAACAACTTATGTTGCCATTTATCAATCCGCAAGTATTTCCATCACGAATTCTGCCAGTAGTTGCCAATCATTTCAAAAACCCAAAAGCGAGTAGTGATACAGATGCAAAGTTTGCGTTAGCGTTAAAGCAATATGATCCGGAGAATGACAAAAACTATGTCTTTGAAATTCCATTAGGAAGTACATTTAGAATGCATAATGGGAAAATATTTCAACGCGGAAACAAACGTGTCAAGCGTTATGAGTGTGTAGAAGTTGCTACAGGTCGTATGTATTTATTTAGCCCAAATGCTGAAGTAGAATTGTTGCGAAGTTAAAATAACTACTCTAAACTATTGGCTAAAGCAGTTTTCCAATCTGTAATTAAAAACTTGTTTGTAATTCGGTTGTCTTTATCAATCACGAAACAAACGCGTAAACAATATTGTTTGCGATAAGCGTTGTAAAAATCTTTATTGAAATCATTTTTCATATCAATATGCCATCCGTTGTCTGTTTTCTTAATATTTGAATCAATATGTAAAATATTGATGTTTTGGAAAGCAGCTTGAATATCATAAAATGCTTGTGTGGATTTTTTATCTCCTCCACATCCACAAGAATTGGCGATTAAAGTTGTTTTATGATGTAAATTTTCACTTCTAATCGTGTCTTTATTTGTAGTTACTACGGTAAAATCTGGAGCAATCATACCGACTTGTGTTCCTACTTTCGTATGAAACTCTTCTTCTTTTATAAGCCTGATAAATTTGCCGTTTTCAGAGATATGATCAAATTTATAATACGTGTTTTCTAGTTTGATAAATTCCCCTAGCTTTAAAATATCACTATTGGTAATGGTATCTAGTTCAACTTCTTGATTTTTGATAACAGCCAATTGCGGATGTATATTGTACGTAAAACTAAGATTCATAGGATCTGCAGCAATGATAGTGTACGTTTTTGAAGCTATGGTAAATGTTCCAGATACATGATCACTTCTGCCAATTAATATATTCTTTTTAGAAGTGCCAATCTTTAACCAAGAAAAATCTTCTACAATTTCTGTTCCCTCAGAACTGTTATAGTAACACTTTATAAGTTTTTTTGATGAAGTCCAATCCATTGTTTCCATAGGTCGTACACTATCATCCGTTAAATCTTTATTATTATTATCGTCTACAATGAAGACCATTTTTTCGTTAGAGTAACCTTTAATAATATCAATATAAAAGTCTTTTTTCTCTTTAAAATTTGGCATGAACAATGTGCGCTCTATGCTATCAATGTCTTTTGGATATTTGATTTTATAAGGAAATTCGCTAGTTACTTTTTTAAACGGAAATGTAGTTGCACCGATTTGGAAAAAACCATCTCCCTTTTGCTTCTTCGTTTTAACAATCAATGTGTCAGAAGCTGAAGAAAAGTGATTAAAAGTAGTTTTTTTGTCTTCTGAACAAGCGATAAACAATAAAAAAAGTAAAAGAAAAAAGGTGTAATAACTTAGTTTCATTAAATACGTTTTATTTATTAATGAAACGCTTCCCTTTACTATCTAGTATGTAATTAGATTTAATTCATCTTTTTGACCAGTGTAAAATTTAAAAAAATCAGCAGGCGTGTTGGCGATTAATTTTACAGGAATCTCGTGATCGTGTATAAGTCTGTATACTTTTCCTTTTTCATCTATAGCGACATAATTTCCATCTTCTAGGTCTAAAATAGTGTAGTAGATTTTTTCGTCTAATTCAATTTCAAAACTAGCGGTCAATTCTAAAAGATTCAGTTGTTCAGTAGTTAAAGATTGTAGAATTTCCTCCACAGTATTATTATTAGAATTTTCTATTTTCAGTTGTTCCAATTTGATTTCACTTTTCTGAATTTTACTCAAATCAAATGTTTTATGAAAATACTCAGGACGTTCTACAGTAATCCTAGTTAAGCAATCCGATTGATAATATAATGGAATGGAAACAAAACGTTTTTCTTTTTTATGGAATACACTAATTCCAGTAAGATTAAAGCACGTTTGGTGAGCATCTTGGATAATTTTATAATCTTCTGGTGTATACTTTGTTGCAATATAAATTCCGCTAGGTTGTTTTGTAAAACTAATTCCATGTACTTGAGAAAGTGTAATCACTGTCTTTAATTCAGGGAGTTCAGTTTGTAGTAACTCAGCAATTGCAAGCGCAAACTGTTCAATATGTTTCTTTTTTGTTTTGTAGCTAAAAATACTCATCTAAAAGTAAGTTAAATCAATGATCTTTAGAATCGTTTAACTGCCATAAAACATTCACTATTTGCCATTTTCCATTCAATTTTACAATGTGCATATAATCAATCCAATCATCTGCAATAAGTTTTATAGAAGCAGTTTTGTCATAAATATCTAGTATAACAACTTCTTTCTTCGGGTTCTTTGGAAAACGACTTCCATCTTTGTTATACGTTTCGGCTAATAAAATCATGGCGTCTCTAAAAGTTTCTCGTAAATACTCTTTCCCTGTTTTTTTATCAGTCCAAAAAGTTCTTTTCACCATTCTTGGATGTGCTGATCGTTCAAATTGTGTAGGTTTTGCATTGTGTTGAGATTCAATATAATCTAATGCTGCTTGTTTGATAGCTAACGAGTCTTTTTGAGATTGAGCAGAAACATTTACGGCAAATAAAAAGACAAATGAGATGGTTAAAATGATAGAATATTTCATAATTTTTACGGCGGTTGTTTGTTTATTTTAAAACTATAATAATCTTAGTCAATATCAAAACTACGTACTATTATGGTCAATCAACGTTATAAAGTCGTTAATAATCTACAGTTTTGTTACTTTTTTCAGCAATCTGTATTATATTGCTTACGTAACCATAAACCTACCACTGAATAATGACGACAATGAACAAGAATTATTATGCAATTCTGATGGCTGGCGGCGTAGGATCGCGTTTTTGGCCTGTGAGTACTTCAAGTTTTCCGAAGCAGTTTCACGATATGTTGGGAACTGGAGAAACACTCATCCAAAAAACATTTCAGAGACTTTCAAAACTCATTCCAAAAGAAAATATTTACATTCTTACGAATGAAAAATACAACGACTTAGTATTGCAACAATTGCCAGATGTAACTCAAAAACAAGTGGTTTTAGAACCTGCAATGCGAAATACAGCACCGTGTATTTTATATGCATCTCTAAAAATTCAGAAAGAAAATCCAAATGCAGTAATGGTGGTAGCGCCAAGCGATCACTGGATTGAAGATGAAACTGCTTTTATTCAAAATTTACAAGCTTCTTTTGATAAATGTGAAAAAGAAAATGTATTGATGACCTTGGGAATTCAACCAACGTTTGCCAATACAGGTTATGGATATATTAACTTCGAAGAAAATGAACATGCAATCAAAAAAGTACATCAATTCACAGAAAAACCAGACTATGAAACTGCCAAAAAGTTTCTAGCTAGCGGGAATTATTTGTGGAATGCTGGAATTTTTATTTGGAGTGTAAACACAATTATAACAGCTTTTCAAAACTTTCAACCCAAACTATACGATCTTTTTGACGAAGGTTTCTCAGTATATAATACAGACTTTGAAGACGATTTTATTCGAGATAATTATGGGCGTGCAGAAAATATTTCAATCGATTATGCCATCATGGAACATGCCTCACAAGTATACGTTTTGCCTGCAACATTTGACTGGAATGATTTGGGAACATGGGGAAGTTTATACGATAAATTAGACAAAGAAGAACAAGGAAATGCTGTAGTAAACGCACAAACAATCTTGCAAGATGCCAGCGGAAATATGATTCGAACTACTGATAAGAAAGTCGTGGTAATTGATGGATTAAATGATTATATTGTGGTAGATAAAGAAGATGTATTGTTAATTTACCCAAAAACAAAAGAGCAAGACATTAAAAAAGTATTACAAAAAGTCAAAGATACCTTTGGTGAAAATTACGGATAAGATTCATGAGTACAGAAGAAGAAAATAAATTCAACTTTTCAGAAGAAGAACAAAAAGAAACGCCAGAAACAACAGTACCAACAGATGCAAAAGGTTTACTGGAAGGAATGAAAACATTCATGAATGAATTGTTGGATATTCAGAATGATACAGATAAAGATCAGACAATTGCTGCAATTAAAGCTGATATTCCATTTAAAGGAGCAACTGCGTGGATTTTAATATTTGCGGTATTTGTCGCTTCTATTGGACTAAATGTAAGTTCTACAGCAGTAGTTATTGGAGCCATGTTAATTTCACCATTAATGGGGCCAATTTTAGGAATTGGAATGTCACTAGCCATTAATGATATTGATACACTAAGAAGTTCGTTTACCAACTTAATGGTTATGGTAGTTTTGAGTATCATAACGGCGTATTTATATTTTGTATTATCACCATTAACAGAGCTTACGCCAGAATTAGAGTCTAGAACTGCCCCGAATATATTAGATGTGTTTGTCGCCATATTTGGTGGTTTGGCATTGATTGTAGCACGTACAAAAAAGGGAACAATTGCTTCTGTAATTTTTGGAGTTGCAATTGCAACAGCATTAATGCCGCCTTTATGTACTGCAGGATACGGACTAGCCGTTGGGAATTTTAAATTCTTCTTAGGAGCAATGTATCTTTTTGCGATTAATACCACATTCATCGCATTGGCAACATTTTTAGTACTGAAAATTTTACGTTTTCCAATGTTGAAATATGCAAACTCTGCAAAACGTAAACGTATTTCAAGATTAGCCTCATTAGTAGCATTTGCTGTAATGATTCCAGCAGTTTGGACATTCTGGAATGTACTTCAGATTAGTAACATTAAAAGAGATTACAATACGTTCATAGAAAAAATTACTGATAATCAGGAAGTGTGGTTACAAAAAAGAGATAAGGATTTGAATATAGAAAAAAGAGAAATAAATCTTTTCTTTAATGGAGAAATATCACCAGCATTAAAAGCCGTATATCAAACCGAACTAGAGACTTATGAATATATAAAGGATTTTGAACTTAATATTGGAGGTAATAATGTTAGAAGTTTAGATAAAATATCAGCATCACTAGACAGAGCATATACAGACTTAGATAATAGCAGAAATATTATTGATGGCTTGCAAAAACAAATAGCTGAATTGAAAACAGAAATTTCAAGTTTGAATAGTCAATTAGAATCTAAAGCTTCTTTAGAAAATGCAAGTTATGTTGCCTTTAGTACTGTTGCCAAAGATGCTAAGATTAAATACTCAGATTTACGTCAATTCGGATTTGCTAAAATGCTAAATTCAAAAGATTTTATAAAAGTAGATACAATTCCTGTAGCAGCTGTAAAATGGAATCCAGCGTTGACAGACAGTGTACAAACTATTCGTGAAGCTGAACTGACAAAATGGTTGCGTGAAGAACTCACTTTAGATACTTTAATTATTGAACGTATAAAATAATAAGCGATGTTTAATTGGTTTAAGAAAAAAGATAAAAAAGACGCAGCATCTCAAAATGGACCAGATTTTAGTACTGTTGATAGTAATGAAAAAGCTATCAACTTATATGAAAAAGGGGAATTGGCAAAATTACATTTGATGCCATTGGAATTTGGAGGAGAAGATGGCCCTGGAAATACATTATATACTCCAGCATTTGCACAACAATTCAAACAACGTTTTGATGCAATGATTGAAGAGTTATTACATGATGGTAAAAACTTAAACTATGTTGCAAAACCAGCCTACAAAGGAAAAAGTTTTATTCCTTCTCAGTTAACTATAGAAGTTACAGGTGATGCAGATTTTACAGAAGTAATAAATATTTGGTAAAAGAAATATTAAAAATATAGGAAGAGCGAACTTTAGCGAGTTCGCTTTTTTAGTGCTTTATGTGTAAATGTAACAATTTGTAAGAATTTACCACTCATATTTTAAGAAACTATAAAACTTGATACTATGATAAAGAAAATATTTTTTTCGTTACTACTAGCTTTGTCAATTGTTTCATGCAACAATTCTAATCAAAATATAGAAGGATTTTGGATTGATAGTTATTATCAATTTTTAGAAACTGAAAAAGATACAGTTAAGCGACATTCAATTATTCGACAAATTATTAAAATAAAGGGAGATAAAATAAGAGTTAAAAGATTTGAAAATAAAGAATTTTCAATTCCTGCGATAGATACGACTCTAAACTTTACGCTAAAAGATAATAAGATATATATCAATGATGAAGATGCTAGCGTTTGGGAAGTTTTGGTTTTTAAAGATCGAATGACTATCACATACGATAACAACATTAAAACGACTTTTAAAAAGCTGCCTACAACTTCTAAAAAGGTCAATTGGAATCCTGAAGGAAAATTATATAAATCTACTGTCGGTAATCAAGTTTCTTATGAAGATTACACAGATAGTACAAATATGTATTTTTTCTTTACAAATACTGTAGACGTGCTGAAATACGATTGGAAAATAGAACATGTAGATAACTATTCTTTTTTATTATTAGAGTCTTTTTTTGGTAGTAAACCTTTATTTGTAGATTCAATAGAAGGAAACAAAATTCATCTCACAGATTACACATTAGATGGAAACAAGTATATTTTAGAACAAGAAAAGACTATTCAAAAAGCGCCAACTGAACTATTTGGTATTTGGAAATTGACTAACAGAGATGATATTGATGATAAAGAAGATTTTAATCCACTATCCCAAAATACAATAAAACAAATTATTATAAGAAAAGATTCAATACTCTTCCTGAATGATTTTTTTAAGCAAAGAAGTGCTTGGAAGTATTATAAAGATGGAAACTTTATACTGCTAAAAGATAAAGTGAAAATGGCAAGGATATCTGTGTTGGGGACACATTCGTTAGTGTTAGAAATGAACCTAACAACAATGGAAGATAGTTACGAAAAAAAGAAATTTATATTTATTCGTGAGTAACAACATAAAGGTAAGTTTGATAGAAACTATCCTTCCAATTCCTTCAAATACACTTCACGTACTTTTTTGAATAAATCAGAAGAATACACAAAGTCTGTCACCGATTCATTATCTGTTTTAAAGATTTCTTTATTGGTTCCTTCCCAAGCTTTATAGCCGTTTTTCAAGAAAACAATCTTTTCACCAATCTCCATTACAGAGTTCATATCATGCGTATTAATTACGGTTGTAATATTATATTCATCTGTAATTTCTTGAATCAAGTTGTCGATAACGATAGCCGTTTTTGGATCTAATCCAGAATTTGGTTCATCACAAAATAAATACTTCGGATTCATTACAATAGCTCGTGCAATAGCAACACGTTTTTGCATACCACCAGAAGTTTCCGCTGGAAATTTATGATGTGCGTCAACTAAATTTACACGTTTCAATACAAAATCAACACGATCTTGCATCTCACTTAATGATTGATTGGCAAACATGCGTAAAGGAAACATCACATTTTCAGAAACAGTCATAGAATCAAACAATGCACTTCCCTGAAAAACCATACCAATCTCAGTACGTAAATGTCTCTTCTCTTTTGTGGAAAGCGATTTGTATTCTTTTCCATCAAACAAAATAGAACCTTCTTCTGGAGTAAAAAGACCTAATAATGATTTCAGGAAAACTGTTTTTCCAGAACCACTTTGCCCAATCACTAGGCTTGTTTTTCCTTTTTCAAACGTTGTTGAAATTCCTTTTAAAATTTCGACATCATCAAAAGATTTCTTTATGTTTTTTACTTCGATCATTAAGTCAGTAATAATTGTGTGATGAGGTAATTTATCAAAATAATGACAACACTTGTCCAAACGAACGAAGTGGTACTAGCTTTCCCAACTTCCAAAGCGCCGCCTTTCATATAATATCCATAAAAAGATGGAATGGTTGCCAATACAAACGAAAATACAAACGTTTTTATAAAGGCATAGGTCACATGGAAAGGTATAAATTCAATTTGCAATCCTTGAATAAAATCAGCACTTGTTGAAAAACCTCCATAAATAGAGGCTAACCAACCACCAAGAATTCCTAAAAACATAGCAATTGTAATCACAAAAGGATATAAAAATAAAGCAACAATTTTAGGGAATACCAAATAGTTTAATGAATTAACACCCATAACTTCCAAGGCATCAATTTGCTCCGTAACACGCATAGTTCCGATACTTGATGTAATGAATGAACCTACTTTTCCTGCCATAATGATAGAAATAAAAGTTGGTGCAAATTCTAAGATCACCGATTGTCGTGTTGCAAAACCAACAAGGTATTTTGGAATTAAAGGATTATTGATGTTTAGAGCGGTTTGTATAGCAACAACACCACCAACAAAGAAGGAGATGAAACATACAATCCCCATAGAACCAATGATTAAATCATCAATTTCTTTAAAAATAAGATTTCTTAGCATGGACCATTTGGTCATCTTACTAAATACGCTTTTTAACATCAAAAAATAGCGTCCTATATTTTCTAGGTAAATCATGGGCTAAAAATACATTATTCGGGTAACCTAATAAAATAATTAACGGATTTAATGATCAGTTAAAATGTTATTTCATATAAATCAATTATTTTTGGGCGATTTAGTGATATTGAATATCATTTATCGAAATAACTAAAAGTCTCGTCATGAAAAAAGTGATCTTCTTAAGTATACTATCTATATTTTTGGTGCAATGTATTTCTGTAAAACAAAAAGTAAAGACAAGTCCGAAGACAACAAATATTTCCAATAAAATTGAAAACGCTAACGCAAAACCTAAATTAATGGTAGGTATTGTGGTAGATCAGATGCGATATGATTATTTAATTCGTTTTGAAGATAAGTATGGCGATGGTGGCTTTAAACGTATGTTGAACAACGGATTTAACTGTAAAAACAATCACTATAATTACATTCCAACATACACAGGTCCTGGACATGCATCAGTTTATACAGGAACAACTCCAGAAAATCACGGAATTATAGCAAATGATTGGTATGACAAGTATGTGAAAAAATCTGTATACTGTGCTTCAGACGAACGTCAATCTTCTGTTGGAATAGAAGAAGGACAATGGGCAGGGAAAATGTCTCCACATAGAATGCAAACAACTACAGTAACCGACCAATTACGACTCAATACACAAAACCGCGGAAAAGTAATTGGAGTAGCAATCAAAGATAGAGGCGCTATTTTACCAGCAGGTCACGCTGCAAATGCTGCATATTGGTTTTATGGAAAAGATAAAGGAAACTGGATTACAAGTACCTATTATAGAAATGAATTGCCAACTTGGGTTAAAGAATTTAATGCTGCTGATGAAGCTGAAAAATATTTAAAAACTTGGAATACATTATATGATATTAATACGTACACCGAAAGTGATGCCGATTTAAATCCATATGAAGGAGCATTTACAGGCAAAGCAAATCCAGTATTTCCATATGATCTAAAAGCTTTGCAAACAGAAAATGGTGGATTTGATATACTAAAAGCAACAGCATATGGAAATAGTCTTACGGCAGATTTTGCCATTGCTGCCATTAAAGGAGAAAGCTTAGGTAAGGATAATGAAACCGATTTCTTAGCAGTTAGTTTTTCAAGTACAGATTATGTCGGACATCGATTTGGAGTAAATTCTAAAGAAATACAAGATACTTATTTACGATTAGATAAAGATATTGAACGTTTATTGCAAACGCTTGACGCAGAAGTTGGAGAAGGAAATTATACTGTTTTTCTAACAGCAGATCACGCAGCGGTTCATGTTCCTCAGTATTTACAAGACATGAAAATTCCAGCAGGATATTTTGACCATAAAGAATTAAAAACACATCTAACAAACTTTTTAGATGCAACTTTTGGAAGCAAAGAATTGATAGAGAATATGTCTAGCGGACAAGTCTTTTTGAATCATGCAGAAATTAAACGTTTAAAACTTTCTGCTACAGCAATTGAAAATGCGTTGCAAAGAGAACTATTAGCTTACGATCAAATAGCAAAAGTATACACGCGTACTGCATTGATGAGTAGTGAGTTTACACATGGAATTGCTGCAGCATTACAAAAAGGATTCAATCAAAAGCGCTCAGGAGATGTTTGTTATGTGCTAGACATTGCTACGATTTCGTATTCACGAACTGGTTCAACGCATGGTTCTGGATTTAACTATGACACACATGTACCGTTATTATTTTATGGAAACGGAATTCAGCAAGGTGAAACATTACAGCGTACAGAAATTACAGATATTGCGCCTACAATTTCAGCATTATTGCAAATTTCATTACCAAACGCAGCAACAGGAAATCCGATACAAGCTGTATTGAAAAATTAAGGTTCGCTAACTCCGTAGGATTTTAAGAACTCAAGTACTTTTTTACGATTTCTGGCAGAAATTGAAATTTCACTATCGTTAGACATGATAACCATGCCTTTTTGGGAGATCTTTTTGACATGCTCAAGATTTACCAAAAACGAACGATGAATTCGGTAGAAATCGTCATTTTCTATCATGGTTTCTACTTTCTTCAAATTCTTTGAAATCAAAAAGTTTTTATGCTGATTGGTGTGAACCAATGTATAATTTCCAGATGCTTCACAATACAAAACATCAGAAGTTTTAATACGTTTATACTCGTTCTTTTCAAAAACCGTGATGACTTTATTTTTATTCTGTATTTGCTTCTTTAATGCTTCATACTTGCGCATATCAAAAGAAGAATGCTTCAAGCTATACATGTCAAGCACTTTCTTAATTTCTGTTTCTTGTACAGGTTTATTAAGATAGTAGAATGCAAAATAATCCATGGCTTTCTCTTTATAATCTAAAAAGCCAGTTGTAAAAATCACTTCAAACGTCATTTGATCTTTTAGTTCATCTAACACTTGAAAACCGTTTCCATCATTTAATTGAATATCTAAAAAAACAATATCAGGTCGTTCTGTTTCAATCAAAGTCACAGCATCATTAACATTTGATGCCCAACCAAGAATTTTGATGTCTTTGTGTTTTCTTTTAAGAATAGATACTAAATATTCCATAGAAGATTGTTCATCTTCAATGATAATAGCATGAATCATGTGTATTTTTATTTTTGATGTTAGGGGGTTTTTTGAAAGACGTTGTTGTCAGCAAAATACGGTTAATTTATGAAAGAACGTAACTTTTTGTAAAAAATACGTGCTTTTATCTATTATTTTTCTGACTGCTTAATGCCTAAAAAACTTTTTATTTTGTGCAACATTTGTGTGCGCCTGTATGTGCGAATAAAGCTTGCTTGTGCTTCCGTAACCATTTTTGGAGTCTTAGCTTTTTGGGCAGCAAAAAAACCGTTCATATAATCTAAAAATACTTTCAAGCTTTTCTTTTTAAGACTAATTTTGCATGAAGAAATAAATGAAATCCAAAATCCGTAGCCTAATTTATAAAAAACAGCACCATGATTTCGATGGACTTTCTGTTTGTAAGCGTTTCCTGTAGGTTTTAAATGTTTTATCTGCAATGATTGGTCTACATGAACTTTCCAGTCGTAAAAACGAGCTAATAATACATCTGCTGTGTCCCAACCTAATGACTTTTGCAAGCCGCCAATTTGTTCAAAACATGCTTTTCGATAAGCTTTAAAAGGTCCGCGGACATGATTTTTATCTGCAACAGTTTCATAAATCCAGTTTCCGTCTTTTTCTACATATGCTAATCCACCAGCAATGCCAATCTTTTCATCATTTTTAAAATGATTACAGATGGTTTCAAAATATGTAGTTGGTAATATGATATCTGCATCGAGTTTTACCACTATATCAAAATCATCATCTAAGGTTTCAAAACCTTTATAAAATGCATTGATGACTTTACTTCCTGGTAAATGTTCATTGCTAGCATTGGTGTTTACTTTTGAGATGAAAGTGTGTTTGCTTGTAAATTTATCGATAATAGCTTCAGTATTATCTGATGAATTATCATTAACCACGACTACTTTTTTGGGCAGTACAGTTTGTGACACAATAGAAGTCAGCGTCATTTCAATAAATGCAGCTTCATTATGCGCAGGAATGACAATGTAATACTTCATAAACTATGCTTTGCGTTCTGCATAGACGGCATAATAACGCGGAATTAAGTGACGAAGAATTGGGCGAGGCGCAATTGGTGGACGCGAAGGATTTGTCCACTTTTTAGTTTTTTTAATTTCCCAGCCAGATTTTTCCAATAGCCAATCAAATTGCCAATCTTCAAACTCGTGGTAATGTCTGTCCCAAGGATCTGTTTTGCTACGATACGCTGTTGCAAACCACAAACGTAACGGAACTGTAACAACAAGTTTTTTGGCTTTAATTTCTTTTAAAACATTAAAAGGAGCTACTAAATGCTCAAAAATTTCAAAAGCTGTTACCACATCGGCATCACTTTCTTGTACAGATGAAAAGTCTTCGTCTAAATCTTCTCCTTTTGTATTCTCTACAACATAACCTTCTTTGCTCATAATCTCAGAAAAAGGATTGGTAACTCCTAAATCTAAAATTTTTGAACCATCAGGAATTACTTCCTTTAAAAACTCTAGGGTGTATTTATAACGCTTATGCGGATAAAATTTGTTGTACATCTGTTGAAATTCTTGGTATTACAAATATATGCAAAAGAGTTAAGGAGTGTATAGCTTTCGTAGTTTATGTTTAGAAAAGAAGTTTGCAGTAAAATATTAGTATCAAGTATTGAGAATTTAGTATCAAAACTTTAGGCATTCTTTTGATTTATCTACAAGTGAAACCACAAAATTATTGGGTAATGTTTCTTCGTTTTTGTCCCAATATGGTATAAACTTAAAATTTTATAAAAATGAAAAAACAAAATCTTAAAAACTTAAAACTTGCAAAAAAGACGATTTCTAAAGTATCAGACCAAACTCTTGGAGGAGCTCATAGAACCGCAGGATGTTATACCGTACAAATTTGTCCAGTAGAACCAGATACAGGAAATACACTAGAGCCAATTCCAGAACAGCCAACATTGTTTGAAGCGTCTAGATGTTTTTGTTACTCAGTAACATGTTAAAAAAGTAAATGATGTACTAAGAGAAAGCGAACCAAAGTTCGCTTTTTTTTACAGACAATTTTTTCAAGAGCATAATTGGTTGATAAAAAGTAAGTTAAAACCGTAATGTAAGCCGTGTCAATTTTTATAAATTCAAGATGATAAATATCAAAACTATTTTATATTATGAAAAAAAAGACATTAAAATTATTACGACTCACTAAGAAATCTATTTCAAACCTTTCTCCACAAAAAGGAGGAGGAGTAAAGTTAAAACGCAGTGATCATGGAGGTGCTACTTGTTTGGTTTGCCCTTCATTCGCAACAGTTTGTCCAGAGTGCCCAAGTGGAGAAATTATGTGTCAAAATCAATAACAGATAGTAAGTCATTCTTTAAAAATAAGTCACGTTCCTTACAATTATGTACATTTGTGATTATAATATGTTCTACGATTGGAAAAACACCAAAAAGAAGTATCATCACAAACGCTAAAATTCAGCATCATCAATTACATTGGTGCTGCTATTGGAATTGTGTCTACGCTTTTTATTTATCCAAATGATAAAGAGTTTTTAGGAATCATGCGCTATATTTTTGATGGATCGCAAATTCTGATGGCATTTTTTGTATTTGGAACTTCTCAATCGCTCGTAAATTATTTCCCAAGATTTAAAGATTCTGCTGAAAAACGAAATATCTTTTTTTCTTCTACGTTATTAATTGTTCTTATAAATACAATCATTTTTTCGACAGTATTTATATTATTAGTTCGACCTTTAGCAGGTTTGGCAGGCTACAACCATACATTTCATTATTTGGAATATTCTATCATTGTAGGTTTGGCGTATGCAATTATGGATATTTGTAAACGGCAAGTGTCAAATTACAAGAAAATTGCCATTCCAACAGTATTGGAACGCTTTTCAGTAAAGCTTTTTTTTCCAACCATATTTCTATTGTTACTTAGTGGTATTATTGATGTAGATACAGGAAAATATATTTATGTCATTTGTTTTATGATCATCATGATTGTTGCATTATGGTATGCGAAGAAAGTGGCAAACATTCAATTCAATTTTAATACTAAGAAGGTTTTCAATCGTTCTTTTCGAAAGGAATATGCCAAGTATAGCATTTTTGCATTTTTTAGTATTTTGGGTTCGATGTTGGCTTTTAAGATTGATGGTTTAATGGTACCAAATTTAATAGAACCTGAACATGCAGAAGGACTTACGCAGTTTGTGTCTAATTCAACAGCGATGACAGCCAATGGAACGTATAGTATTGGTGTAGTTTTGGCAGCAACCTTAGCAATTCCTGCAATTGGTTTGTATACCATTTACAGTCCGATCATTACAGAATATATTGCAAAGGATGACATTTTTTCTTTAGGAAAAAAATACCAAGAAGTCTCTAAATTGTTGTTCGCTATTGGCGGATTTTTACTCTGTTGTATCTTTTTAGGTGTGGATGATTTATTTTCAATTCTTCCCACGAGAGAAAACTTAATAGATACAATTCCTGTGATTTTAATTTTGAGTTTTAATGTGGTAATTGACATGAGTACTTCGTTCAATTCACACATTTTATTGTATTCGAAATACTATCGTTTCAATATGGTGGCGATTGCTATTTTAGTGGTGTTGAACATTTCGTTGAATATTTACTTTATCAAATATCTCAATTGGGGAATAGAAGGCGCAGCCTATGCAACTTTGATTTCCATGACCTTATACAATAGTGTGAAGCTAATTTTTATTTACACGAAATATAAGATTCAACCCTTTACAAAAAAACATTTGATACTATTGCTCGTATTTTTTGGAAGTGTAAGCTTGTTACATAATATTCCAACAACAAGTTATATAATTTTAGATATTATTCTAAAAGTTGGAACGTTTATGATTTTTAACGGGTTTGTCACTTACAAACTACGTATGATTCCTGTCTTAAACGATTGGATTGCTGAGAAAATAGGAGTGAAGTAGTTCCTGTTTTTATAGGGATAAAAATGGTTAGTGACACCTAACTACAAAATGTTCTAAAAAATCAATCTTTTTGAATTGTTTCAATAGACGTTTTAATTCCTTTTATAAGTGAAGAACTAAAACCTTGGTGTTCCATTTCGTTGAGTCCAGCAATAGTACATCCTTTTGGCGTAGTAACTTTGTCAATTTCTTCTTCAGGATGATTGCCATTTTGGAGTAATAATTCGCTTGCACCTTTTACGGTTTGTGAAGCAATTTTTGTGGCAGTTTTAGCATCAAAACCAATTTCAATTCCACCTTGAATCATCGCTCTGATAAAACGCAAAGCATACGCAATTCCGCAAGCGCCTAAAACAGTTGCAGCGTCCATCAAGTTTTCGTCAATTTCAATGGTTTCTCCAAGAGCGTCAAAGATAAAAGTTGTCTTTTTGATATTTTCTGCGGAAGCATTTTTAGAAGCTAAACAGGTAAGTGATTCGCCAATAGCAGCTGCTGTATTTGGCATGGCACGCACAATCTGAATATCAGTATGTAAACATTTGGAAAGTTGTTCCAAAGAAAAATCGCTAATCACAGAAATTACTAAATGATTTTTGGTAATGTGTGGAGAGAGTTCTTTTAAAACACTTTCAATTCTGTATGGCTTTAAGGCAAAAATTAGAATTTTAGCTTGTTGCACTGCCATTATATTGTCAGAAGTTGTGTGTACATGTTGCGCTTTCAAATCGTCCAAAAGTTCAACCTTAGTACGCGTTACGTAAATCTGTTGAGGATTGTAGTTGTTTTTTAATAACCCTTGCGCAATAGATTTACCTAAATTTCCGCCGCCAATAATGGCAATTGTATCTTGATTCATGCTAATATTTATAAACAACTGCGTTGATATTCATTCCTGCGCCAACACTTGCAAACATAATGATATCGCCTTTTTGTATATCTTGATTTTCTACTTCTCCTTTGGTTACCATATCAAATAAAGTTGGAATAGTAGCAACCGAACTATTTCCTAGCTTATGAATGTTCATCGGCATAATTCCTTCTGGAGTTTCTTTATCGAAAAGTTTATAAAAACGTTCTACAATAGCTTCATCCATCTTTTCATTGGCTTGATGAATAAATATCTTTTTTAAATTATTTATAGAAACTCCGCTTTTATCCAAGCAGTTTTTCATGGCTAATGGAACATTTGTCAATGCAAATTCGTAAATCTTACGACCATACATTTTTATATAACGTGTGTCTTTACACAATTCTTGATTGTTTGATTTTCCGTAATACAAATAATACGCTTCATCATACGCAAACGTAGCCGTTTCATGCGCAATAATACCACTTTCTTCATCATCATCATTAGAAGCTTCAACAATAGTTGCTCCAGCGCCATCAGAATAAATCATAGAATCACGGTCGTGCTTATCGACAACTCTTGAGAGTGTTTCTGAGCCAATAATTAAACATTTTTTTGCAATTCCAGCTTTTATGAATGCATAAGCTTGTATCATTCCTTCCAACCAACCAGGACAACCAAAAAGTAGATCGTATGCGACACATTTTGGGTTTTTAATGCGCAGACTATGTTTTACTCTACTTGCTAAACTAGGAACCATATCACTTTGAATTGTACCTTGCTTTACATCACCAAAATTATGTGCATAAATGATATAGTCTAATTCTTCAGGATTCACATTTGCATCAGCGATTGCTTTTTCGGCAGCAAAAAATGCTAAATCTGACGAGCAGTGATGATCTTTTGCATATCTACGTTCTCCAATTCCCGTGATGGATTTGAACTTTTTTATAATTACATTGGTATTTTGCTTGAAAGGACTGCCATCATCGTTTAAGAATTCATGTTGATGAAAATCTTCATTTGTTTCAACTTCAGAGGGAATATAGCATCCTGTCCCAGTTATTTTGACATTCATACTAATACTAGTTTTAAGATTTAAGACAACTAAATTAAGGATTATACATCTTTAATTACTTGGGAAACGGTTCAAAAATGTAATTTTTGAGGATAATGTATTGAAATGTTAAGGTTTTGAAGAATTCTTAAAATAAAACCTTAAAAAATGAAAATAATTCAACACTAAATAAAAAGAATTGAAAAAAAGGAGCGTTTTTGTGAACGCTCCTTATATGTGTTATGCTTCTGCGTACGCTTCAATAGGCGCACAAGTACAAATTAAATTTCGATCTCCATAAGCGTCATCAACTCTACGAACTGATGGCCAAAATTTATTTTCGGCAACAAAAGGTAATGGAAATGCTGCTTTTTGACGAGAATATGGAAGGTTCCATTCGTCAGCAGTTAGCATGCTAAGCGTATGTGGTGCATTTTTCATGACATTATTAGTATCGCTTGCAGATGCTTCTGAGATTTCTTCATGAATTGCCAACATTGCATCACAGAATCTGTCTAATTCAGCAACACTTTCACTTTCTGTTGGTTCAATCATGATGGTTCCTGCAACAGGGAAAGACACTGTTGGCGCATGGAATCCGTAATCCATTAAGCGTTTTGCTATATCAGTTACTTCAATTCCATTTTGTTTGAAAGGTCTGCAATCAATAATCATTTCATGAGCACATCTTCCACGCTCATTTGTATAGAGAATATCAAATTGTCCTTCAAGTCTTCCTTTGATGTAGTTTGCGTTTAAAATTGCATATTCGGTAGCTTCTGTTAGTCCTCTAGAACCTAACATTGCAATATATCCGTATGAGATTAAACATACTAAAGCACTTCCCCAAGGCGCCGAAGAAATTGCCGTTATAGCTTTTTCTCCACCAGTTTTAATAACTGGATTGCTTGGTAAGAAAGGAACTAAGTGTGCAGCTACACAAATTGGTCCAACTCCAGGTCCACCGCCGCCATGCGGAATGGCAAAGGTTTTGTGTAAGTTTAAGTGACAAACGTCAGCGCCAATTGTAGCAGGATTTGTCAATCCAACTTGTGCGTTCATGTTGGCACCATCCATATATACTTGTCCACCGTTATCGTGAATAATCTTTGTAATTTCTTTAATTGTTGCTTCAAAAACACCATGTGTTGATGGATAGGTAACCATTAACGCAGCTAAGTTATCTTTGTGTAATAATGCTTTTTCACGTAAATCGTCTACATCGATGTCTCCGTTTTCTGTGGTTTTTGTCACAACAACTTTCATTCCTGCCATGACAGCACTTGCAGGATTTGTTCCGTGCGCTGATGAAGGAATTAAACAGATATTTCTGTGTGTATCACCATTTGCTTCATGGAAAGCTCTAATGACCATTAATCCTGCGAATTCTCCTTGCGCTCCAGAGTTTGGTTGTAATGAAGTACCAGCAAATCCAGTAATAACATTCAATTGGTGCTCTAATTCTTTTAGTAGAATTTGATAACCTTCTGCTTGCTCTACAGGAACAAATGGATGAATATTATTCCACTGTGCTGAACTTAATGATAACATTTCTGCAGCAGCGTTTAGTTTCATCGTACAAGAACCTAGAGCAATCATAGAATGATTTAATGATAAGTCTTTACGTTCTAGTTTTTTGATGTAACGCATCATTTCTGTTTCTGAGTGGTAGCTATTAAAAACAGCTTCTTCCATAAATGGAGTTTCACGTACTACAGAAGGTAATATTTTTGAATTGTTTGTTGTTGCAAACTCGACAGTATCTTTTTCTACTGCTGAGGCAAAAATAAATACGATATCGTTTAAATCTTGTGCTGTTGTTGCTTCGTTGATTGAAATGGCAATGGTTTCATCGTCTATGTAGCAAAAGTTTACTTCGTTTTGCTCTGCAATTTCCTTCACTTTTGCAGCATTTGCTTTCACAACAATAGTGTCAAAGAAAGCTGTATTTATTTGCTCAAAACCTAAAGTTTCAAGTGTATTTGCTAAGTCAACAGTTTTTGCATGTACTTTGTTCGCAATATATCTCAATCCATTTGGACCGTGATATACAGCGTACATTCCAGCCATGACAGCAAGTAATACTTGTGCTGTACAAATATTTGAGGTTGCTTTATCTCGTTTTATGTGTTGTTCACGTGTTTGTAATGCCATACGTAACGCGCGATTGTCATCTGTATCTCTAGTGATTCCGATGATACGACCAGGAATGTGACGTTTGTATTCTTCTTTTGTTGCAAAGAATCCTGCATGCGGACCACCATAACCTAATGGAATTCCAAAACGTTGTGTTGTTCCAACTACGACATCAACTCCAAAACTTCCTGGCGATTCTAACAATACTAAACTTAAGATATCTGCGGCAACAGCAACTTTGATATCGTTTGCATTGGCTTTTTCTGTGAAGCTTCTGTAATCAAAGATTTGTCCGTATTTCCCAGGATATTGTAGTAAAGCACCAAAATATTCTGATGAAAAGTCAAATGTTGAATGATTTCCAAAAACCAATTCAATTCCAATAGGAATCGCTCTTGTTTTTAATAAAGAAATGGTTTGTGGTAATACTTCATCAGAAACAAAAAACTTGACAACATTTGCTTTTTTCTGCGCTCTAGATCGAACAGCGAATAGCATTGCCATAGCTTCTGCAGCTGCAGTACTTTCGTCCAATAAAGAAGCATTTGAAAGCTCCATACCGGTAAGCTCAGTTACAACAGTTTGAAAATTTAATAAAGCTTCTAGTCTTCCTTGTGCAATTTCAGCTTGGTACGGCGTATATGCAGTATACCAACCTGGGTTTTCAAAAATATTACGTTGAATTACAGGTGGCGTTACAGATTCGTGATATCCTAAACCAATGTAAGATTTGAATATTTTATTATGACCAGCAAGATTTTGCATGTGTGATAAAAATTCATTTTCGCTTAGCCCTTCAGGAAGTGCAAGCGTGTTTTGTAAACGGATTTCATCTGGAATAGTTTCGTTAATAAGTTGTTCAAGTGAATCAACTCCGATGGTTTGTAACATATGTGGAACGTCTTGTGTACGAGTTCCATTATGTCTTAATGAAAAAGAATCAGTTTTCATCGGCTATAATTTTTCTTTTTTATAGTTGTGTATATTTCCGCAAAAGTACAACTAAAAAATCACTTCTTTACAATTTTACAAGCTTGCTAATATGGAAAGTTTTTAACGAAAAAGTTAGTTTATGAACAGTTTAGCTATTTTTGTTTGATGAATGTTTTAAAAAAGCTTTTCAATTTTTATTTAGATAGCAGTATTCATATTGGATTGAGTGTATATGCTTTAACATATACCACATTGTTATTGTTTGATTTGCCATATGATGAAGCTGTTCTATATTTCACATTTTATGGTACAATTGTGACGTATAATTTTATAAAATATGGAAGTTTAGCTAAGCAATATTTTTTTGTCACTACAAAATACATGAAAGTAATTCAATTTTTGAGTTTTGTATGTTTTGTGTTGGCAGCTTATTATGCGTTTCAGTTGCAGTTTAAAACATTGTTAATAGCTGTTGTATTAAGTTTTTTGTCTTCTCTTTATATTATTCCTTTTTTACCTAATAGGAAAAACTTAAGAACACTTACGGGCTTTAAAATATCTATTGTTGCTTTGTGTTGGACAGGCGTTACGGTGATATTACCACTTGTAAATACAGATGTTTCTATTGTGGAAACTAAAGTGTTGTTGACTTGTTTTCAACGTTTTGTATTGGTGTTGATTTTAATGATTCCTTTTGAGATAAGTGATATGTCGTATGATGCGGAAGGATTAGGGACATTACCACAGCGTATTGGAATTAAACGCACAAAACAGATTGCTTATGTGTGGGTTTTACTTTTTCTAGGATTGGATTATTTTATTAGAAATACTTGGTCTGAAGCTTTTTATATTACCGTAGGATTGAGTGTAGTTTTGTTGTTTTCTATTTGGTATTCGGGTACAAAAAAATCGAAATACTTTACATCTTTTTGGGTAGAAAGTATTCCGATTGTATGGTCTTTACTTTTATTACTTGTGTAATTAGTATTTGCTCATTTCTTCCTGCAGCTTGCGTTGCATTTCATCTTTTTTGTCTTTTTCCATTGCGTCAATATTAGATTTCTCTACAAGTTTTGTCAACTTGTTATTGTTACTAGAATACGCTCTTGTAATACGACACCAAGACAATCTTACGTTTAATTTTACTTTTTCCCAGAAGCTAGCTTCTCCATATTGCGTTTTGTCGCAGATATGTTTTGCTTCCTCACAGGATATGAAAAATTTATTTTTTGTATTCATTTAATTTATTTTAATACCAGTTTTGTTCGAGGCATCCAGAAAGAGCTGTTCTGGCTCTATGGATGATAACCCACAGGTTAGACGCAGTTATATTTAATTCATTACAAATAGTTTCAGTATCATATCCTAAAATGGTCTTCATTTTAAAAATAGTGGCTTGTTTTTCAGGAAGCTTGTCAATACAATCTTCGATAGCAAGTCCTAATTCTTCGTTCTGAATTTGATCTTCGGCATTTTTATCATAGCCGTCTGCAACACGTTCTTCTAACCAATCTCCTTCAGATTCAGTGTCGGAGTTGTAGTTTATTCTAACTTCGGCTTGTCCTTTTTTAGAATTTATTTTACGATAATAATCAATGATCTTACGCTTCAATATGGAGATTAACCATGTTCTTTCAGATGCTTCTCCTTTGAAGTTTGCCATTGATTTTAATCCTGCGAAAAATGTCTCTTGGACTAAATCTTGCGCAGTTTCTCTATCTTTTACCCTTACAATTGTGTAATTGAAAAGATAATCAGCATAGAGCGTAATCCATTTATTTGGATCCAGTTGATTATTTGGCATTTGCGAACTAATTATTTTTTCAAAAGTAATTGATAATTGTTGAAATAAAAAATTATTGCCAAGTAAGAAAAAAGCTCAGTTTATTAAATATCACAATTCTGCCAGTTGTTTGATATGTTGATTTCGTTCTAGTAGAAATTTTGTTAGATATGATTTTAGGATAAAGTAGTTAAAAACGCGCCCAAAAATACCGTAGGGAACTTCATATTTTAAGATATCTGTCATTTCCGTTTTCGTTCCTATTTGCTTAAAAATATGTTCATGGTGAAAACTTTTGAAAACACCATTAATCATTTCATCTACAAAGTATGTGGGCGATTCCATTGCAGAGATGAAACTTGTGTGTTTGAGATATATTCCAAAGTGCTTGGCGCGCCACGTTACGGTTTCGCCTAAATTAATTTTGCCAGAAGTTCTTCCTGCAATTGCTTTTTCACGTGTGTTATTGCTTGAAGCTTCATGCTCAGAAATATCTCTGGAAAGATCAAAAACCGTCAAAATTGGAGCTTTAATGTGTGTTTTTAGGTGAATTGTGGTCACTGTTTTTTATTAAAATTTAGTTATTGATTTTTTAGGTTCAACCGTAATCGCAGAACCTTCCATTAAAAATACGGAATCAGGTTGCTGTTTGGTAAGATGTGCAAACTTTTTTCCGTAATTCAGTTCAAAATCTATCTGTACGTTGTAATAATCTACAGCATAGTATAACCATTTTGGATGTGTGACTTCGTATTCAAATGTCTTAGAATCGTCATACTTGGTATAGCCGAAATAGTGCTCTGTGATGAATTCTATTTCTGAGTTTTCAGGAAGCATTTTAGGATTGTTTTCTGCTTTTACACTGATAGATTGCTTTATTCTTTTGTTGTGCCATGTGTACAAAACTTCAATACTTTTTGGTGTCATATGCCAATTATGTGACATTGGCAACGTAATGTAATGTTCGTTGTATACGGTGTTTGCTACGAAACTTAAAATACGTTTCGGAACAATTTCCTGAATAAAAACCGTACCGCGTTTCCAAATATTGCCTTCTTTTCTTTTTACATAAAATCGTAAGTTGACTTCTTCAAATGTATGTAAAGAAGGCATTTTACAACCTAAAACTTTTGTGTTTTTAAACATAAAACCAACAATACTGACCAAGCATTTTCCTTCCCAAATATCCAATTCAGTTCCTTTAGGGACATACTCTTCCAACAATTTAGGGTGAACCGTATAATTGATGAATATTAATTTTCGCCATTCAGCAGTTAAAAAACTCATATTGTTTTTGTTATCTAGTTATAATTTCTTGTACTGCTTTTTCAACAGTTGGATACTGAAATTGAAAACCAGAAGTTATTAATTTTTCAGGAATTACATATCTGCTTTTTAAAATCAATTCAGCTTCAGTTTTTATGATACGAGCGCCTATTTTGAGTAACCATTTAGGTTGAAATAGTCCAATAGAGACGTTCATTACTTTGCGAAGTATTTTCATAAAGTCTTTGTTTGGCAACGGATTTGGAGCTGTGATATTGAATATTCCAATTTTATTTTCATCTAATAAAAACGCTACAGCACGACAGAAATCGTGTTCATGTATCCAACTTACTTTTTGATTTCCTTTTCCTTGCGTTCCACCTAAACCTAGTTTCGTTAGATTTTTTAATGGAAGAAATGCACCACCATTTTTTCCGAGCACTATAGATGTTCGCAAGGCTATTTTAAAAGTTTTTGGTGTTTTACAATCGTAAAAAGCTTTCTCCCAAGATTTTGCTACATTCATAGAAAAATCGTCACCAATGATACCATTTTCTTCTGTCATTTTAGTATCTAAAGAATGTTTGTAAATAGTCGCTGTAGATGAGTTCATCCATACTTTAGGAGGTACTGCACAAGCTTGCACAGCTTCTCCTAAAATTTTTGTTGAATAGATTCTAGAATTTAAAATTTCTGTTTTGTTTTTTTCGTTGTAACGGCAATCAACAGACTTTCCGGTAAGATTGATTAATACATCTGCACCCTCTATTTCGGTAATCCAAATGTCTAATGTTTTTGCATCCCATTGTACGTAACGCAACGCATCATTTCCTGTTTCTTTTACGTTTCTAGATAGAACGATAATTTCATAATTTTTTGGTAAAAAGTATGTTATAAGAGCTTGTCCTAAAAAACCGCTTCCACCTGCAATGACCATTTTTTTCATAGCGATTCTTATTTTTGATACCCAAAGTCTGGTTGTTGTCCAATATTTGTTTGTTGGTTGTGTTGACGTTGTCTAGCCACTTTTCTCCCGCGAAGGAATAAGAATAAATTTAAGAGTAACATTACACCAAGATAAATAGAGAAACCTCCAATTTTTCTACTTAAAATTTCAATGAGTCGTTGACTCGTAACTTCATCTGTGTAACTGAAATATGCAATTTTCATGATGACTAATGCCCAACCTATGTTGATTAAATAAAAACCTACTTCAAAAAGCTTATTGGTTGCGATGGCAATGTTTTCTTGACCTCTAAAAATTTCTACCATAAAACTTTTGCCGCTTTCAAAAAGCTTTTTAGAGACAAAAATGGTAAGTCCGATGACAATTGGTAAATAAATAAAATACGCGATGACAATTTTTGTTGATTCCATAATACTATTAGTTAATTCTTTGTTTTTTTTTGTTTAAAAATTTAATCCAAAAGATGTTGTTATAGTGCATAATTGCAAGTGCTAAGATTGTTTTGCCTAATACATCACAAAGTGCATTCATCATTTCATATACATTTTGTACAGTTTCCCAATACGCAATGGTAATTGTGGCTGCACCCAAGTTGATTAGGTAA
This sequence comes from Kordia sp., assembly GCF_965224175.1. Taxonomy (GTDB): domain Bacteria; phylum Bacteroidota; class Bacteroidia; order Flavobacteriales; family Flavobacteriaceae; genus Kordia. Next base: position 2,222,503 of record NZ_OZ245041.1, on the reverse strand, counting down.
TATCCAATAAGCAAGAGCTTGTTTAGACTTGCTACGATTTCAGGATCATTTCGTAAAATATCACACATAAAAACTTCTCCATTTTTGTAAAGAATCCAGCCAACCTTTACCGTAATATAAAAGATGATAGGAATGTATAATATGTAACTAATGATATTGAAATTCATGACTGCTTATTTTGTTGCTGTAATGATGTAGTATCCAAAACTTTTTAAGCTTAAGCTTGATAAAAGAGCTGCAAACGAACCTTTTAGGTTTTTCATACTTTCTGTTTTTAGTGGTTCTTTTTTGAATAGTTTTTTTAGAATAAATCCACTAATTGTAAATGGAACATGTAAGACAGAAGGCGCAACTCTGTACCAAATATTTTGAACTTTAATGTTTTTAAAACCTAGTTTTTCTAAATCTGCTTTTACGCGATGAATATTTGCTAAACTTTCCAAACTCCAAGATTCGCATAAGCTTCGATATGTATATTTTGCAAGTGGATTCATTTCGTTGACGTCTTTTTTTGTGAAGGCATCTGCAATGACAAAAGTGGAACCTGGTTTTAAAATTCGATAGGTTTCTTGTAAAGCTTCTGTGCTACAACCTGAGTGACACAAACTTTCAATTGCCATAGCTCCTTCAAATGAATTTTCAGGGAAACAAGTATTGGTGTAATCCCTATTGAGAATTGTTCCTCTACTAGATTTTAGAAGTTCATTTCCTTTTTCAACTTGAAAAGGTGTAATCGTTAATCCAGTAATAGCAACTTTTGGATACTTTGCAATTCCGTAACGAATAGAGCCGCCCATACCACAACCTAAATCAACAATATGTTTCTTTTTATTTTTTATTTGTAAACGTTCAAATACAGCACGATTCATTTCATTCAGCATTCCTGCACGTCTGAATACACAGGTTTTGAAAGGAACAAAATAGCCAAAGTGCATGTTTAAGTCTTTGCTCCAAAAACTATAATCTTCGGTAGCTTCATTATAAAAATCAATGACTTGTTCTTTGTTAGAAGGTTTCTGGATTTCCTTTTTTAAATAGGTGAGTAGACATAGATTTTTCATAATACTTGTTGTTTAAGTTGATATACGATGTAAGTGAAATATGTTCCGAGACTCATTGGAAGCAATATGATTAAACACATTGTGAGAGTTCCTGATAAAGGAGAACCTTCTCCAATAGTTACCCAATAAAAAAAGCACAATAGAAATATGGTACTGAGTATGCCATAAATAGAAAGATGCTGTTTTATTTTTTCAGAAAACTTATCAAAATTGAATAGTAATACGAAGAATAAAATAATTTGAATTCCTCCTAATAATATTTGCATGAACATTCCGTAAATAATCGTTAAATACAGTGCTAAGGTGATGTAGTAAAAAATGTTGTTGGTATAATAAATGAATTTCATAACTATTGTATTTTTTAAAGTTTCAATATTTTTTGAAACTTTGTTTGAAATAAAAAAGGAAAATGAATTCCTTTCGTGTTTTATTTTAAGAGTTTAATGAACGTTTTAGTGATCCAATTTGCCTCTTGGTTTACGACTCGATTCATAATGGAGTCTGCCGTTTCTGCTAACTCATGAAGCGCTTTTGTTTGCTTTATGAATTCTTGCGTAGTTTTAGACCCGTCATCTTCAATACTACTTACTTCTTTGAGTACTTTTAATGTTGGTTGAATTTCTCTTCGGCTGCGTTCGCGTGCAATCTGTTTTGCTAGTTCCTGTATGTCTTTTTCGGAAGAAAAGAATTCTTTTCGTTCGCCAACAACAGATGTTTTAAACACAATTCCCCAATCAATTAATTGTCGTAAGTTCATGCTTGTATTACCTCTAGAAATATGCAATTCTTCCATAATATCTTCCATTGATAATGGTTCAGGAGAAATTAAAAGTAACGCATGAATTTGTGCCATTGCTTTATTAATTCCCCATAAAGTTCCTAATGAACCCCATGTTTGTATAAACTTGCCTTTTGCTTCTTTGTAATTCATAGTACAAATGTATAATAATTTTTAAACTTTCAATAATTTTTGAAAGTTTATTTTGATAAAAAGATTGTTTGAAGAAGAAAAACTATGATTATAGGGTACTTATCAAGGCAATTTTTATTTGATGCGATATTTTAAATAGAAATAATCTGTCGGATTTGTCATGTCGCATTCTTCTGGATTTTTAGCGTATACAATAAATTCAGTATCAGAAATCCAATGTATAGAAAATGCATCAATCATCATGTTATTTTTGTCTAACTTATAAGGGTATGACCAGGAGTTTGTTTGTAAAGAAGCGTAATTTTGGTAACGACCATCTTTCAATTTATTTATAACAATGAATGTTTGCTGCATACATTCAAACTCATTAAAAACTGCAACACTATACTTTTTTGAGGGAGATATATATGGATAACCTGTAAACTGTTGAATTGTGTCGCCTGTTTTTTTGTTGAGAATCGTATATAATTCGTTCATAAAAAACATACGTTCACTAACCAGATATGAGTCTGGAAAATCTTTATGGAATACTACATTGAAACTTCGTGTTGGATTGTATTCTGTTTTGTATGTTGAATCTTTAAGTATTAGTTTTTTACCATTTTCAAAAGGCAGCGTAAGTATTTTTCCTTTTTTATAAGTGGTATCAATTGTAGGTGTTTTGAAGCTTTTTTGAGCCTTACTTTTATACGTATTATAATGTACACGTTTGATGTCAAATATTTCTCTGAGATCAATATTAGCATGTTCATCATCAGGAGTAGTGCCAAGCTTTAAATATTCATATGCATACAAAGAATTTTCATCTTTAGCATTCTCATAAAAGTCATATAAAAAGCCTGCAAAAACATAACCAATATTAGATGGTTCAATATAGAAATCTTTTCCCTGCGTTACTTTTGTAGGATCAAGAATGATTCTGGCTTTTGGAGCTTTTATTGTTTTTCCTTCATCTTTTATAGTAATGGAATCTTTGGTGTAATCAATAATATAAGCTGTTTTTCCAAAAGGTAGTTTGCCAATAGGTTTTCCAACAGAATCTCTAATAATTAAACCATTTTGTGCTTTTACTGTTTGTTGTGGCATTTGAGATAAGTTTCCTTGAAATTCTCCTAAATATCGATAATGTTTAAAGGTAACAGCTCTATTACTTGGCTGAATTATTCCGTTTTTTCTAATAATGTATTCTATAGTAGTATTTAAAGAATCATCTTCAATATAGAGTACATTTCCAGACATGTATGTTCTAGTGGTAGAACCTCCTTTTTTACCATGAGAATCTGTCAACATTAGTCCAACTATTTCGTTGTTTTTGTTATAGGTGACAATATAAGTTGTTCCAAAATTAACAGTATCTGTAATTCCTAAAAGTAATGTCTTAACGTTAGCTGTAGGATTGAGACTCGCGAGTAATCGATATTCTTGCTTCGGATTATATGTTAAGGAAGTTTTATTTAGTTGAAGTTCTTGAAATTCTTTTTGAGTGATTAGTTTTCCATGAACATGATATTGTGGAACTCGAAATGGCTTTTCAGTTTGAATGATTTGTATTGAATCAAGATATGTTAAGTTCGCTGCTTTTTCAGTGGCTGAAATTGATTTCTCTTTAGTAGATGTATTTGTATTATTTTTACACCCAAAACATACTAGAAGCAATAGGAAAAGATAATTTGTATAGCGCATAGTATGTTTTGAGTGAACTTTATTATTTGGTTTTAATTTGCCAATAAGCCAGCACGTTTTAATAAAGCATCTGGTTTTGGTTCGCTTCCGCGGAAACGTTTATATAATGTCATTGGATGTTCTGTTCCACCTTTAGACAATACATGCGTGACAAATTTTGAAGCAATTTCTTTACTAAAGATATCATGTTCTTTAAAATATTCGAAAGCATCAGCATCTAATACTTCTGCCCATTTATAACTATAATATCCAGAAGAATAACCACCTTGAAATATATGTGAAAAAGCAGTACTCATCGCTGTTTTAGGATTACTTGGAAACAAGCGTGTTTTATCAAAAGCAGCTTGTTCGTGTGTTTTTAAGTCTGTAATTGAACTCGGATCAATTCCGTGCCAACTCATATCTAACAAACCAAAACTCAATTGACGTAAAGTCGCCATTCCTTCTAAGAAGGTTGCCGAAGCTTTAATCTTTTCTATGTATTCCATAGGAATTACTTCGTCAGTTTCATAATGTCTGGCAAAGATAGCAAGTGCTTCTGCTTCATAGCACCAGTTTTCTAATACCTGACTTGGCAATTCTACAAAATCCCAAAACACTGAAGTTCCACTTAAACTTGGATAGGTTGTGTCTGCTAACATTCCGTGTAAGGCATGTCCGAATTCATGGAAAAGTGTAGTAACTTCATTAAATGTTAATAACGAAGGTTTTGATTCCGTAGGTTTTGTAAAATTACATACAATAGATACATGCGGACGCTCTACGTTTCCATCTTTTCTTTTTTGCGATTTGTAAGAAGTCATCCAAGCGCCATTTCGTTTTCCTTTTCTAGGATGAAAGTCTGCATAAAATACAGAAACGAAATTGTTTTGAGCGTCAAATACTTCGTATGTTTTTACATCTTCGTGATATACATCAATATCAAAGACTTGTTCAAAACGCAAGTCAAATAGCTTGTTGGCAACAGTAAATGCACCATCAATTACGTTTTCAAGCTTAAAATATGGTTTTAATTTTTCATCATCTAAATTGAACAGTTCTTGCTTCAATTTTTCTGAATAATACGAGCTATCCCAACTTTGTAATTGATCAATTCCGTCTCGTTTTTTAGCAAAATTTGATAATTGTTGAAACTCGCGTTCTGCAGCAGGTTTAGCTTTTTCTAAAAGTTCATTTAAAAACGAAAATACTTTTTCAGGTGTTTCTGCCATGCGTTCTTCTAGTACAAAATGCGCATGTGTTTCATATCCTAACAGATTAGCTCGTTGATGACGTAACTTTGCAATTTCCAACACATTTGCTTGATTGTCTAATGCATCATTTTTAAAACACTTTGATCCGAAAGCAGTTGCCAATTGTTCGCGTAATGCTCTATTTTCAGCATATTTCATAAATGGAATATAACTAGGATAATCTAATGTGAAAATCCAACCTTCTTTGTCTTCACTTTTCGCGACTGCTTTTGCAGCTTCCAAAGCTCCATTAGGTATTCCAGCAACATCCTTTTTATCTGTTAAGTGTAATTGAAATTTATTCGTTTCAGCCAATACATTTTCGCCAAAAGTCAAACTCAATTTAGAGAGTTTTTTATCAATCTCACGAAGCGTTTCTTTCTTTTCACTAGCTAAGTTTGCTCCATTTCGAGAAAAGGATTTAAACTTTTTATCTAACAATGTTTGTTGCTCTGTTGTTAAGTTCAGAGAATCTTTTTGCTCATATACAGTTTTTACTCTTTGAAACAAAGCTTCATTAAGTGTAATATCATTAGAAAGTTCAGTCAATTTTGGAGAAATTTCTTGTGCTAACTTTTGAATTGTCTCGTTGGTTTCTGCTGAATTAAGATTAAAAAATATACTTGTAATACGGTCCAATTGTTCTCCAGAATATTCCAAAGCTTCAATAGTATTTTCAAATGTAGGAATGCTTTCATTTTTAGTGATGGCATTAATCTCCTCTTTTGTACGTTTAATTTCTGTTTCAATCGCAGGCTGAAACTCATTTACGTTTATTTTAGAAAAAGGTGCTGTTGTATGTTTTGTGGGAAATTTTGTATTTAAAACTGTCATTTAATCGGTCTATTTGATCACTTCGTCGAAATCCAATTTTCAACTTTGTAGGAAAAGGTTATTTTTACAACAAAGTATATAGATTTATTCAACAAAATATTTTTGAGTAATTCTTTAAAACCAAAGATAAAGAATTTACGTAGATAATAATAAAAAAAGCCCAATGATGAAGAGACTACAAATATTTAGCCTATTTATGTTAGTAATGACTAGTATGATGGCACAGCCTCCAACAGATGGTTATTATTTAGATGGGGTAGATGATTATATAGAACTAAATGATTCAGATAATATTAACACGGTAACTGTTAATAATAGAACGGTAGAGGGTTATTTTAAAGTTGATGATGCTACAAACAGACAAATTATTTACAAAGAAGGTGGTGGTTCACGTGGAATTGTCATATATGTAGAAAATGATTATGTGGTACTTGGAGCTTACAACAGATCAAGTGGAGATTACAGCCCACGTTGGAATGGAACATACTTTAGAGAACCTATAAGTGATGATACTTGGTATCATGTAGCATTAGTATTTGATAATTTGGCTGTTCCAGTAAATGACCCAATTGCAGCATCTGATAATACAAATATGAAATGGTATTTAGATGGAACATTGATGGATTCACGCGCTGGATTTGAAATTAGAAGTCATTCAGGAGATATCAATCTTGGACGATCAGATTCCAATGTACGTTATCCTAATTGTAGTACTTGGACTTCAGGAGGAAGCTCAGAATACTGTTTTGACAATAATAATCAATCTAATTCTAATTATTACTTTGCAGGATCTATTTGGGGGTTTAGAGTTTGGGATGATGTACGAACAGTTACAGAAATTGACGATAACAAAGACGTATTAATAACAACAGTTGGAACAGATAACTTAGTTGCTGCCTTAGATGGTGATACGATTACATACTTAGATGATAATGATGCTGTAACTACAGATACAGCAAGTAATAAAACAGTAGTTACTTGGTCGTCTACAGCAAGTTCAACAAGTTGGACTAATGGAAGTAATTGGATAGGAGGAAACGCTCCCGATGCTACCAAGTTAGAATCAGTTCTAATTCCTTCATCAACAAATTATCCAGTACTTAGCGCACATACAATTGTTGGAGAACTTACAGTAGAAGCAACTGCAAGTATTACCGTAAATGCAGGAGCAACTTTAGATGTGTATTACGATCTTAGTAATGATGGAACGATTACTGTAGAAAATGACGGTGCTTTATTAGCTAGAGAAAATAGAGCAGTTAAAGGAACAGGAAACTTTATTGTAAAACGTGACTCTCCTAATTATACCGATGCTATGTTTTATTCATATTGGTCAACACCAATAGATGAAGCAAGCGCTACAATTGCTACTATTTTTCCAAATGTAGGCGGATATGATTATTATTGGAATGCCTCTGCAACAAACGCAGCTTGGAATAATGATCATACAGAAATGGAAGTCGGAAGAGGATATGCCTTCAGAGCAAATCACTTTAACGTAGAAACTGCAGAATTTGATGGTACAGTTAACAATGGAGATATTACAGAACCTGTATATTACACGGTTGATCCAAATACCAGCGAATCTGGTTATAACATTATAGGAAACCCTTATCCTTCGGCAATCGATTGGGAATCATTTCAAGCCGATAACTCAGATGTAATTCAAGGAACAGTGTATTATTGGAGACAAACAGACGCGCCTATTGGTGACAACTTAGCTTCCGATTATATAGAATACAATAATACAGGGTCTAATCCTTTGGGAGCAGCAGATGGAAACATAGGAACTGCGCAAGGATTTGCAGTACAAGCAAAAACAGGAGGCGGAACTGTAACTTTCAAAAATACGCACAGACTTGTTGCGAAGAATACACAATTCTTTAGACCAGGCGGAAATTCTGGAGGAATGATCTCACGAAAATCAGCAAATAATAATAGTCAAACAGACGGACGTTTATCGTTACGTTTGTCAGGCGGAGGATTGTATGCTACACAACTTATAGGTTTCATTCCAGAAGGAACTACAGGATATGACGATACTTACGATGGTGCATTTATTAATGAAGGTGCAGGAATTGAATTTTATTCTTATTTAACTGACAGTAAAATGTCTATTCAAGCATTTCCAGAATTAGTAGATACTGACATGGAAATTCCGTTAGGATACCAAGTATTGTCAAGCGGAACGTACACCATACAAATTGATGCAGAATACTTATCAGAAGATTTTGATATTGTTTTAGAAGATAGATACGAAAATACATTTACAGACCTAAGACAAACGTCATATTCATTCACAACGAGTCCTACAGAAGAAAACGATCGTTTTTTCTTAAAAGCTCAATATAGAAATACGTTGAGTATAGAAGATGCAGCGTTGACAACTGACCAAGTAAGTGTATTGTTTAAAGGAGATACATTACAAACGATTACAAATCGAACAGATATTGAAACAATTACACTATATGATATCTCTGGGAAGAAATTGTTACAACGCGAATATGCAGATACGATAGTAATGCCACAACTATCTAAAGGTGTGTATCTTGTACAGTATACTTCAGAAGATGGTTTACTACTGACAAAAAAAATATTAAAGTCCTAAAAAAGGCTTACGAAAAAGTAAAATTTGTTTATTATTGTCACAGAGATTAAAGAATCAATACCTAACTTATCTCTGTCATGAATATAAAACATTTTTTAACGATTATCTTTTGTGTCGGAATACTCTTTTTGTGTAATGGACAAGGATGTGAAATTCCTTTAAATTCCTATAAAGAATACATAAATAGAGTAAAGGAGGCGCATCTAAAAAGTAGTCCTACAGACGGTCGTATTTCGTTACGATTAGCTGGAAATGGCTCTTTTGTAACTATTCTGTTAGGATTTATTCCAGAAGGAACTACAGGTTATGATGATGGTTTTGATGGACCATTTATCAACGAAGGTGCTGCGATAGAATTTTATTCTTTTCTAGGAACTACAAAACTTTCTATACAAGCTTTACCAGAATTAACGAATCTAGATACGCAAGTTCCTTTAGGTTGTGAACTTACTTCAGATGGTATGTATACAATATCAATAGATGCAGAATTTTTAAGCCCAGATTTTGATATTATTCTAGAAGATACACAAGAAAACATATTCACAGATTTACGACAAAGCGGATACACATTTTCTGGCGTTACAGGAGAAATACACAATCGTTTCTACCTTAATTTGGACTATCGTAATACATTAGATATACATGAAACATCGATAGCTTCTAAAGATATAAATGCTTATTTCTCTCAAAATACGCTAAAGTTTGAAACCAATCGTACAGATATTTCAACTATAGAAATCTTCAATATTGTTGGAAAACGAATTATATCTTCTAAATTTTCAAAAGAAATTACAACTAAAAGTTTGACTAACAGAGTCTACATTCTACAATTTACAACGACTTCTGGAGTGAAAATCACCAAAAAAATTGCAAAACAAACACGATAATCTACATTTTATCGATTTTTAATGCATTTTGTCGATTCAAAATAAAAACACTTTTTCCAATTATTCGAATTGCTAGATAATTAAGAATTTTGTCTTGTTGATTTAGTAGAAATAATTTTTTTTCATGATAGTATAATATATGTAACCTACTTGACGCATGATTATGATGTTGATAGCCCTAATTAACTGTATTATAATTAAAATGGATTGGTTGATGTAGATAGAGCCCTTTAAGAATTCCTTAGAGGGTTTTTTTATGACAAAAAATGAAGCTAAAGTATGTAGATTAAGTTAGAAATACCTTTCGTCGAAAAGTTTGTGCATTTAATCGAGAAAACGAATTTTAAATGATTTCAAAAGTAGAAAAAGCTTGCGAAACGATACTTTTGAATCATCAATACAAACTACTTTATCCAAATTTATTTTGGGGTAAAAAATGATTAATAATATGGTAGGTTAGTTTTATTTTTGAATGGTTTGTAAAGATAAAAAAGCCGCTTTTCGAAGCGGCTTTTGTTATTTTTAGAATATATCGTTGTTAGTTATTGAGCAACTTTTTTTGCGCCTTCAATCACTTTTTGCTTCAATCCTTCTTTATACATTAAAATTTTGTCTAGTACACACTTATCAGAGCTTCCAATAATTTGTGCTGCCAAAATTCCTGCGTTTTTAGCGCCATCTAAAGCAACGGTTGCTACAGGAACACCGCCAGGCATCTGTAAAATAGATAATACAGAATCCCAACCATCAATAGAATTTCTAGATTTTACAGGAACTCCAATTACAGGAAGCGGAGACAAAGAAGCCACCATTCCAGGTAAATGAGCTGCACCACCAGCACCAGCAATCACAACACTAATTCCGCGTGTATGTGCATTTTTCCCATAATCAAATAACTTCTCTGGAGTTCTGTGTGCAGAAACAATATCGACTTCAACTTCGATGTCAAATCCTTTCAAAATATCAATTGCTTCTTGCATTACAGGAAGATCACTTGTACTTCCCATAATAATTCCAACTTTTGCCATATTATTTACTAATTACGTTGATTGTTTGTTTTACTGTTGCGGCTACTTTTCGAGCTTCTGTAACATCTTCGTTTACAATAGTTACATGTCCCATCTTACGAAACGGACGTGTTTGCTTCTTTCCGTAAATATGCGGAGTTACACCTTCCAATTGCATGATTCTTTCAATGTTTTCATACACAACATCTCCAGTATGTCCTTCTGCGCCAACTAAGTTTACCATAATTCCAGCCACTTTACTTGCTGTATTTCCTAACGGAAGATTCAAAATTGCGCGAATATGCTGTTCAAATTGATCTGTATAACTAGCTTCAATACTGTAATGTCCGCTATTATGTGGTCTTGGAGCTACTTCATTTACTAAAATTTCATCGTCTTGCGTTTGAAACAACTCAACTGCCAAAATTCCTGTGTGTTGCAATGCTTCCGAAACTTGTAAGGCTACTTTTTTAGCTTTCGCTTGAATATCCTCAGAAATTCTTGCTGGGCAAATTACATATTCTACTTGGTTGGCTTCTGGATGAAACTCCATTTCTACAACAGGATATGTTTTTATCTCGCCAGAAACATTTCTAGCGACAATCACTGCGAGTTCATTTTTAAAATCAACCAACTCTTCACACATGCATTCTACGTTTGGCAAACTGTTTAAATCTTCAATGGTGCGAACTACTTTTACGCCAGTTCCATCATAACCAAATTGTGTGCTTTTCCACACAAACGGAATTGAAATCACTTCATTCTCTACACTGTGCATCAATTCTTCTAACGACATATAAATTGAAAAAGGAGCCGTTGGAATACCATGTTTCTGATAAAAAAGCTTCTGAATTCCCTTATTCTGAATTGTTCGTAGCGTTTTTGCAGATGGATATACATGCACACCTTCATCTTCTAACTTTTGTAAAGCATCAACGTTTACATGTTCTATTTCGAAGGTTAAGACATCTACATTCTTACCAAAATTATACACTGTATCAAAATCCATCAAATCGCCTTGATGAAAATCATTACAAGCTATTTTGCAAGGCACTTCAGCACTTGGATCTAAAACAGAAGTATACACATCAAACTTGCGTGTGGTATAAAGTAGCATTTTTCCTAACTGGCCGCCACCTAGAATTCCTAATTTAAAATTAGAGGAGAAATAATTCATGGGATTCATATTTTGTACAAAAGTACAAATCTAAAATGGTAAAAGTAAACTCGTTAAACGTTATTCATAAATCAATTTGTATCTTTGCACCTTTCAAAATGATAAAGTATCATAATTTAGAAGACATCAACAGATAAAAGGAAGCTTTTAAAACATTAAAACTAAAGGTGTATTTTTATCAAAAACATAGTTAAAACGTGATTAAATTACACGATAAATATTTCAAGAAATTCATCTCTGAAACTCAAATTCAGGAAGCTGTCGCTAGAATGGCTTCAGAAATGGCAGAAGATTTAAAAGATAAACAGCCTATTTTTATTGGAATCTTGAATGGTGTTTTTATGTTTTTCTCAGATTTTATGAAAGTCTATCCATATTCTTGTGAGATGAGCTTTATAAAACTATCTTCTTATCATGGAACCTCTTCTTCAGGTGACATTAAAGAATTGATCGGACTTTCACAAAATATAGAAGGAAGAACAGTTGTAGTCTTAGAAGATATTATTGATACAGGAAATACCTTAGACGAATTACACAAAATATTCAAAGCAAAAAAAGTAAAGGATTTTAAAATTGGAACTTTATTTTTTAAGCCAGAAGCATATCAACAACAACACAAAATAGATTATATCGGGATGGAAATTCCTAACAAATTCATTGTCGGTTACGGATTGGACTATGATGAATTGGGAAGAAATCTACCCGAAGTTTATCAATTACATACACACAACATGATTAATTTAATTTTATTCGGAAAGCCAGGTGCTGGAAAAGGAACACAAGCAAATTTCTTAAAAGAAAAATACAACTTAGTACATATTTCTACAGGAGACGTTTTTAGATACAACATTAAAAACGGAACAGAATTAGGTCTATTAGCTAAGTCGTTTATGGATAAAGGAGATTTAGTTCCTGATGAAGTAACGATCAATATGTTACAAGCGGAAGTAGAGAAAAACCCAGAAGCAAAAGGATTTATCTTTGATGGTTTCCCAAGAACCACAGCACAAGCAGAAGCACTAGATAATTTCCTAGCTACAAAAGATATGGGAATTTCTGCAACAGTTGCATTAGAAGCTGACGAAGAAATTTTAACACAACGTCTATTAGAGCGTGGAAAAGATAGTGGTCGTGCAGATGATCAAGATGAAGAAAAAATTAGAAATCGTTTTGATGAGTACAATCAAAAAACAGCTCCATTAATTGACTATTATACAAAACAAAATAAGTTTCATAATGTAAACGGTATTGGAACAATTGAAGAAATTACCGTACGCTTAAGTACAGTTATCGATGCTCTATAACAAAGAAATATACATACAAAAACTCACAGAAGAATTAGCGCCACTACAACAACAAATAGTGGCACATTCTTTATATAATAAAGTGAATTCCGTACCTGCGTTAAATACATTTATGGAATATCATGTGTTTGCTGTATTTGATTTTATGTCCTTGTTAAAAGCATTACAAATACACTTAACACAAACGCAATTACCTTGGATTCCAAAAGGAAATCCTGTTACAAGACGCTTTATCAATGAAATTGTATTTGGCGAAGAAAGTGATATTGACAAAAATGGAAAACCATTGAGTCATTACGAAATGTATGTAGAAGCTATGGAAGTTTCTGGGGCAACTACAACAACTATTGAAGCCTGTATCAAGCATATTTCAGAAGGAAAAACCATTGCGGAGAGTTTGATCGCGGTAAATGCGCCAAAAGCTGTACAAGATTTTGTAAACTTTACATTTTCTATCATAGAAACACAAGAAGTACACAAAATTGCAGCGGTATTTACATTTGGTAGAGAAGACCTAATTCCAAATATGTTTCTGGAAATGGTCAAAGGAATTGATCAAGAAAGTATGAATGTCAATCTAGATAAGTTTATCTATTATTTAGAAAGACATATTGAACTTGATGGCGATGAACATGGCCCACTTGCTTTACAAATGATACAAGAACTTTGTGGCTCAGATGTTCAAAAATGGCAAGATTGTATTACGGTAAGCAAACAAGCATTACAACACAGAATTGCTCTCTGGAGTGCAATTGAACACAAAATAGAAGTACCTTCGCAGCGTGAATTCGCTTAGCGACTAAAATAAAGATACAATGACTGATGGAAATTTTGTAGACTATGTAAAAATGCACCTTTCTTCTGGAAATGGAGGAAAAGGTTCTATGCACTTATTACGTGAAAAGTACAATGCGAAAGGCGGACCAGATGGAGGTGATGGTGGACGTGGCGGACATATTATTGTACGTGGAAACCAAAACTTATGGACGTTGTTTCACTTTAAGCTAAAGAGACATCACAAAGCAGAACATGGATCTCACGGAAGCGGAAACAGAAGTACTGGAGCTGATGGGCAAGATGTGTATTTGGATGTGCCACTTGGAACAGTAATTCGAGATACGGAAACAAACAATATAATTCTTGAAATCACAGAACATGGAGAAGAAAGAATTATTGCAAAAGGAGGAAAAGGTGGACGTGGAAACTGGCATTTCAAATCGTCAACAAATCAAACGCCACGTTATGCACAACCAGGAATTCCAGGTGAAGAAATAGATGTGATTTTTGAATTGAAAGTCTTGGCAGATGTTGGTTTGGTAGGATTTCCAAATGCTGGAAAATCAACGTTACTTTCTGTAATTACTTCTGCAAAACCAAAAATTGGTGATTATGAGTTTACAACGCTAAAGCCAAACTTAGGGATTGTAGAATACAGAGATTACAAATCGTTTGTAATGGCTGATATTCCTGGAATCATTGAAGGTGCTTCTGAAGGAAAAGGCTTAGGACATTATTTTTTACGCCACATAGAACGTAACTCAACATTATTGTTTTTAATTCCTGCTGATAGTGCAGATATTTCTAAAGAATACGACATTCTAATCAACGAACTGAAAAAGTACAATCCAGAGATGTTAGATAAAGAACGCTTCATTGCGATTTCAAAATCTGACATGTTAGATGAAGAATTGATGGTAGAAATGCGCGAAGAACTCGATAAAGATTTAAACGTTCCATATATGTTTATCTCTTCTGTGGCACAACAAGGTATCATGGAGTTAAAAGATAAACTCTGGGAAATGTTAAACAACTAATAAAAAGCGACGTCAACGTCGCTTTTTTTGTATCTTTTTTTCAGAAATCATCAATCATCATGAAAAAAATATTCCTTTTAGTACTGTTATTCAGTATTCAGTTTTCTGTTGCTCAAGAAAATGAACGTGTTTCCACAGTAGACTTTGTTCAAATCATAAACGGAAATAGAGCAGAGGCGATGTATTATTATCAGCATAACTGGAAAGTATTGCGTCAAATGGCAATAGCGAAAAAGTATATTGAATCTTTTGAAATTATGGAAACAACCTATTCTGAAGAAGCGCCATTTCATCTCATGTTAATTACTACGTATTCAAGTAAAACACAATACGAGCAGCGTGAAAAACATTTTCAAGAACTCATCAAAGCAAAAGGAAAGCTCGAATTGCTAAATGATAAAAAACCAACCAAGTTTCGTAAAAATTTGTTTCACAAAGAAAATGTAATGCATCAATCGAAAGAAATAGCTGTACGGAAAAACAAATAACAAAGTTTAAATGTTAAGTTATACATGTTGAATTTTAAATTATAATCATAGTAAAGTCTGAGAAAGCTAGGTTAGCTGATAAAAAAATCAGAGAAATTTAAAATGTAAAACGTTAAATATTAAATGTAAAAGTATTTTCAAATAACAAATAACAAATAACAAATAACAAATAACAAATAACAAATAACAAATAATAAATAATAAAGTTAAAATGTTAAGTTATACATGTTGAATTTTAAATTATAATCATAGTAAAGTCTGAGAAAGCTAGGTTAGCTGATAAAAAAATCAGAGAAATTTAAAATGTAAAACGTTAAATATTAAATGTAAAAGTATTTTTTAAACACCAAACACCAAACACCAAACACCAAACACCAAACACCAAACACCAAACACCAAACACCAAACACCAAACACCAAACACCAAACACAAAAAATGACAACACCAACATTATTCGTTTACGGCGGACAAGTCAATCAAGACTTTGTAAAATATACAGCACAACTTACAGGAAAAAAGAAGCCTCGTATTTGCTTTTTGCCAACTGCTACAGGCGATGCACCTTGGTATATAGAATATTGGTATGAACTCTGTCACAATATCGAAGTAGAACCACATGTTATGAAAATATGGATAAGTTCTAGTTCACAAGATTGGTCGTTTGAAGACTATTTATTGCAAATGGACGCCATTATTATTGGTGGCGGAAATACTTTAAATATGATGACTTTACTCAAAGCGCATGAAATTGATAAAGCATTGATGAAAGCTTACAAAAACGGAATTGTTTTGGCAGGCGGAAGTGCAGGTTCATTGTGTTGGTTTAATGGAGGATTTACAGATTCAAGACCTAAAGAACTCACTTTTGTAGAAGGTTTCAATTTCTTACCATTCAGTCATTGTCCACATTACCATTCGGAAGCATCACGTCGTCCGTTATTTCATCATAATATTGGCAATGGAATTTTAACTGATGGTTATGCTTGTGATGATTTGTCTGGAATTGTATTTGAGAATGGAAAACCTGTCAAAGCAATGTCGATAAACGAAAACAATCATTCGTATTATGTCTATAAAAAAGACGATCAAGTGATTGAAGAACGTTTGGAATCGGAGATTTTCGAGTAGTTTTTCCAGTCCGTTTTTCTAAACGTCACTTTGATTTCTATAACAAATACAAATAACTTTAGTAGAAAAATAAATATCTAGCATATTGCTAATTGCACTTAAAGATATTCGTGTATTCGTGGTGAATGTTTTTATTCTCTAGAAGCTTTTTATATATGATTTTTTTGTCACGAATTCACGAATAGTGTTCTGTTAATAATTGACTTTATAAATATGTACACGAATAGTCTTGCATATCAAGTGATGTTTTGATTCTAAACGTCACTTCGATTTCTATGACAAATACAAATAACTTTAATGGAAAAATAAATATCTAGCATATTGCTAATTGTACTTAAAGATATTCGTGTATTCGTGATGAACGTTTTGATTCCCTAGAAGCTTTTTATAGATCATTTTTTTTGTCACGAATTCACGAATAGTGTTCTATCAATAAATAACTTTATAAATATGTACACGAATAGTCTTGCATATCAAGTGATGTTTTGATTCTAAACGTCACTTCGAGTGAATTTGTGTAGCAAATTAGTATCGAGAAGTGCTTTGATATAATTAAATTTAACTTCGAATCACTTTCTTAGTTTCTAACGGAAGTCCATCAGCATTCATGCGAATCAAATATAAACCTTTTGGTTGTTTTGAAAGATCAATCGCTGGAATTTTTGAAAGATTAGAATGTGTATTTGATTGTACTAATTGACCGTTCATTGTATAGACTTCCACAGTAAGTGTTGTAAAATCACCATTCAGCTGTAGCTGAAACATTCCGTTAGCAGAAGGATTTGGGAAAAGCGTAGTCTTCATAGGAATATACGTTTCGGTCATGTAAATAACCTTATAATCAAATCCGCAACCTATAGTACGATTGTAATCTTCTGAAACAATAATTGCTGCATCTAAAGCTTCTGCGCTACTTTTTAGTGTGATAGAGACTTCTTTTTCATCTGAAATAACAATGCTTCTCGTTTCAAAACCTAAATAAGAAATTTCCAAAGCACTGATTTTCTCAAGATCCATTGAAAATTGACCTTTCTCGTTGGTAATCGTTCCCTTTTTAGAATCTTTTACAATCACATTTGCGTTTGCTAATACGTTATTGGCTTCATCATATACAGTTCCAGTAATTGTATGTTTCTGTGCAAAGCAACACATAGAAAAGCTTAAAAATAATCCGAATAGTAAAGTTAATTTCATAGATAGTGGATTTGTGATTTCCTTAAAAGATGGAATCCGTTTTTGGTTTTATTGTGAATCAAAACTATTGTATCTTTCCTTCTAATAAAACAAGAAATACGCGAACGTTCCTTTTTAATGAGTGAACTTCTCTTTTTATAAAAATACTAGCTTTTATGCAACCAATTTTACAAACTGAAACTACAAAACTGAGTATTGTTTGGGATGAATCTTGCGGAATCATCAATCAAATAAAAAATGCTGAAACCATAGAAGGTGTTGCAACTCACATTGAAGGAGAAGTATTTTTTTATCAATATGGATTAGACATTCCGTTTAACGGTGAAGAACGTGAAGTTTTTGATGTTGGAGATGTTGTGTATTGGCGATCGCAAACTGACGATACTAAGTTTGGAATTTTGTTTATGTATGGAAATACAACTTACGGAGACGCAACAAAACCACGCACTTCAAGTCCGGGAATAAAAATTGGACATGTTGTGAACTATGAAGCTATTCACCAGATACAGACAGGCGAGAAAGTACAGTTAGGATAACTTATGTAATACATTGATACATCTTTGCGAAAATTTCATAGAAACTTGTGGCAATCTGTTCGTTTCGAATGCTATTTTGTGTATGAATTAGTAACAGATTACTTCGTCGTAATGACGGTTTGTAAAACGTCACTTCGAGTGATTTTCGATAGAAAATTGTATCGAGAAGTACTTTGAATATCAATCGTTTCATAACAGATCTCGATACAACGAATCATAGATTCGCCACTCGATCAGACGCTTAGATTTTATAACTCACTTTAGAAACGTCGTTGGAAAATTTGTGGCAATTTGTTTGTTTCAAACGCTATTTTGCGTATAAAGTAGAAACAGATTACTTCGTCATAATGACGATTCGTACTTTGAAATAGACAAACAAACAAATCCACAAAAAACAAATAAACCAATCTAAACCTATTCCACTACAATTCGAACACCTTTAGTATGACTTCGAAACGCTGGTGCATACATACTTTCTATGGTTGTAATTCCGTTAGAAAAATCTCCAATATTGTTCACGCGCAATTCGTATTCTAAAATGAAAACACCTTCAGGAATACGGTCAAAAAAGAAATTGCTGCTTGCATCTCTTGTACTTTCAAAATAACCAACGCCATCTTGCCATTTGTAATTAGAAAGTACATTTACAGGCTCCAAACCTGCGGCGCGCATATCTTTTAAATGAATAAACTCAATGTCTTTTTCATTCTCAATTGTTAAGCGAACCGTGATCAAATCGCCAATTTTTAAAGAACGATTTTTCAGCGGAACCAATATTTCTTCTGTTCCTTTTTTCTCTTTGACATACAATTCTTTTCTAACTTCTAAAGAAGTTTCATCATTTTTAGTAATGTTATCGAGATCTTCAAAATATTGCCAGTATGCAGCACCAAATCCTGTTGTTTTTCCGTTGTTTTTAATAGAAATAGTAGCTTTTTCCTTTGTTACCTCATCTTTGTTCCAAGAAGTTTTAAAATAGCCTGTGCCAGCTTCTTTTGCGGTTTCTTCAAGTTTCTTTGTTTTGATTTTTTCAGCACTAACGCTAATTACTGTATTGTCTTTGATAGATACGAATTGCTTCGGATTTAATAATAAAGCATAAATTGCTTTTGTTGTTGCTTTCGTCGTTGCCCATTGCGAGCGTTGTTTTTGTTGCAATAACCATAACTGTAACTCCTGAACCAACTTTTCATCTTTGGTAATTTCTGCAAATGCTTCAATAAGTAAAGCATGCGTTTCTACAGCGTGCGCGTTGTAATAACGACGATCTGTAACTTCTTTCCAGTACATTCCATTTTCTTTTGATATTACAGCAGATTCTTCCAAAGATTCCATGATTTTTTTAGCTTCTTTTCGTTGTCCCATGCGTGCTAACGAAAGTGCTACCATGGCTTTTTCTTCTATAGATAAATTCAACCAATCTTTTTGCAAACCTTCTAAGTAAAATTCCATTGCCTTCTTCACTTTTTTTGGAATCTCCATAACTTCAGGTACCATACTTCGGGTATATAAATAGCGTATTTGTTGCTTGTATTTATAGTTATTTGGTTCTTTTAATAAATTTGAATGTGCAATTAAAAAACGATCGTCAGCATACTGAAAAGCACGATCTATCGTACGATATGCATGGCTATCTTTTTTGTAAGCAATCGCTTTTAATTTTAGTAATTGTGCAAAACTTTGCAGAATATGAAGCGTGATATATGAATTTTCTCGCCCACCAGCAAACCAAGGAAATCCGCCAGATTTTGCTTGTAACTCTTCAATTTTAAGCCACATTTCCGATTGCATATTTTCCATAGCTTTTTCATCAAAGAGCTTAGCCAATTGCTGTTTCTTTTCCGTTTCAGAAACGGCATCGCGCGCCCAAGGAGTTTCTGCAATGAGTAAGGATTTTAACTCCGGATTTTTCTCTAAATCAGAAGTAAGTTGTCCGTTTGCTTTCCACGACTCAAAAACTTCTTTAATCTTAGGAGAACTCTGCAAAATATGTGCGGCAATAATATTGGCATACAAACGCGAGAAACTTTGTTCTGCACATTCATACGGATATTCCATTAAATACGGCAATGACTGAATGGCGTTCCAGGCTGGATTTGACGTGTATTCTAGCGTTAATTTATGTTGCTTCAAGCTTGTACTAGTGTTATTGGCAAGTTTACTGAATGTAATTTCTTTTTCTTCACCAGCTTTTACTAGAATAGGTTTTGCTTCCGTGATAAGAATACTGTTTTTTAATACTGGCAAAGCACTTTCTTCTCCATCAGAGAAATTGCCGGCTTTAGCAATTACTTTATATTGAATTGCTTCTAAACCTTCAGGAATATAGAGTTTCCATGATACATTTGTATTTCCTCTAGCATCTACCGTAAATGCTTTGTTTTTTTCTTCTAAATGTACTTTTGCATCAATAGGTTCCATCGTGTATGCATTGTACAAACGAAGTGACGTAATTCCTTTGATCTTTTTTGATTGTAGATTAACCACTTTTGCAGCAATCACAATTGTATCTTTTTCACGTAAAAAACGCGGCATATTTGGTACAACCATTAATTCTTTTTGCGTGATGGCATTTTTTTCAATATGACCATACATACCATTTTTTTGATGTGCTAACATTTGAAACTTCCAGCGTGTCAACGATTCTGGTGCTTCAAACTCTATTGACACATTTCCTTCGGAATCTGTTCGTAAATGCGGATAGAAAAAAGCTGTTTCTTTCAAATTTTTGCGTGTTTCCACAGTAGCAATATCTTCTTCGGTTAAACCAACTGTAACTTCCATTCCGTTGATAGTTTCTGTGCGCGTTCCGTATTTCGTATCTACAATCACAACACCGCCAGCACCACGACTTCCATACAAAGCAGTTGCTTCATCAGCTTTAAAAACTTTAAGCGAAGTAATGTTTTCACTATTTAAGCTTCTAAATACATTTTGATTTACAGGAACACCATCCACTACAAACAGTGGTTCTATGTCACCTTTTAACGAATTACGTCCTCTGATGACAATGACACCGTTTTCTCCTGTAGCGCCGTTTGCAGTATTTACCGAAATTCCTGCAGAAACACCTTGTAGCATCTGATCTAAAGTGCCAATGGGTATATTTTTAATAGATTCGCCATTGACAGTTGTTACTGCATATCTTAAACTTGCTTTTTGCGAAGAATTACCATAGCCAACCACAATGACTTCAGTGAGTTGTTGTTCATCTAGTTGTAAACTTGTGTTGATATTACTTCTGTTTCCAACAGTAATTTTTGCGGTTTTATATCCTATGTAGCTAATTTCTAAAACATCGCTGGTTTTTGCATTGATTCTGTACATACCATCAAAATCAGTTGTGACACCTTTAGAAGTTCCTTTGATGATGACATTAGCTGCAGGCAATGGTAATCCAGTATCGTCAAATACAAATCCAGTAATGTTTCCTGTGTATGTAGGTTTGTCTTTTATAGATTTTTCTTTTTTGAGTTTTTGCAGATATTGATGATTTGTATTGTACAGATTTTCAAAACTCAATCCAAACCATTTGAATTTGAGATAGTTTCTAAAGTTTGGTATCGTGAAATGCGTAACTAGGTTGTAAACTTCTTTGGATTGTGTGTTCTGGAAAAAGTTACTTTCCACATATGGCGTATAGTACTGATTGTTGTAAAAATAATTAAAATCGGTATTCCAAGCATGTGGTCTAAATTGATCAAGAGATTCATCATACATAGAAGCCAAAACTTCTGCGTTGCTTCCTTTTTGCTCTAGATCGAAGATTTTGAATTGCCATTTTTCTTTTTGACCTGGCTGTAATTTATTACGGAATGTCGCTGTTTTTATGGTTAAGAATTTGTTTCTTTCATATAGTCTGAATGAAAATTTATCTTTGTAAAAACTATTGAATTTGGTATACATCATACGTATTGTAAGTTGTTCTGTATACTTTTTATCAATTGGAATTTTGACAATTTTAGAACCCTTTTCAATCGTAACTAATTGCTTTTGTATTAGTTTTTCTTTGTGAAACATATGTAAAATTACATTCAGTGTATCATCGCGCAAAGCGGTAGAAAGTTTCAATTTTACAAATCCGTCATTTTTATAATCACTATTGAGTACTGTATATTCAAACAGCTTATTGCCTGTTGCGTACATATCTGTTGGATCTGTAAGAATAAAGGTTCTTTTGTCGCGAATGGTATCTTTTGTGTTAGTATCAAAAGATTTGGTTTCCATCGTATACATTCCTGTTTCCCAAGTAGACATATCTAGCGTGAACTTAGCATTGTCTTTAGTGTTAAAAGCCATATCGGCAACTTGCATTCCTTTTTTATTTCCTTCTTGTTGTTCTTTGCTATCGTATATAATATGTGGAAATTGTTCAATAAATGTTTCCTTTGGAATAATTTGAAGTTCTGGAAACCTCCAAGGACGTCTTGTAGTGACTCTTGAAGCATTGGTAAGTTTATATATTTCTACAAATCCATGTGTAATAACAGGAACATAGTTTGCGTCTTTTGCGGACACTGTAACTTGAAAAGGTTTGTTACGATCTCTTTTTGATGGAGCTTCTACAGAAAGATAGAAACTTTTGGAGGCAACCGTTACTGATTTCTCAGCAATTTGTGTTTCGCCATTAATGTCTGTGACTTCCACAGAAACTACATACTTATAAGATCGGATATCTTCTTTGTCAATGTTTGGATCTATTTCTGCGGTAAACGGAATGGTAAAGTTTCCTTTATTGTCTGTTGATACAGTTCTTTCTACAATGGTTTTTGTTTTAGGAATATCACGGTATTTTTTAGATTTTCTGTAATCAATGTTGGTTCGGCGTTCAATGGTATAATTTACGTTGGCATCAGTTACAGCGCTTCCAAGCAATGCTTTTGCTTTTCCAGAAACTTCTACTGCATCATTGAACATAATGTTTTTGGTAAGCGGATTCATGAGCACTTCAAAACGCGGACGTTTGTATTCTTCTACCAGAAAACCAGTTTCTCCTTCTTCAAAATCAAGTACATAATCCCAAAAAGGATGCTCATCTTCTTCGTAATCATCATCTTCATCAACCGTAATACTAAATCGTCCAGTAGCGACATTTTTTGGAATTTTAAACGAATGACTAAACGCGCCAAATTCATTTGTTTTTAGACGCAGTGTTTTTAAATCGGAATCATTGGATTCGATATTTACTTCACAATACACATTGGGCACTACAGAACTGATTCCGTTTTTTTGTTGAATTAGAATAACTTTAAAATGTACCGTTTGCCCAGGACGATATATACTTCGGTCTGTAAAAATAAAAGGTTTGGCTTCCCAGTTTTCAGGCTCATCTTTTGTTGCACTGTAATCATATCCTAAACTTGAATTGTGCGTATATAGTGTGTCATTTTTGTAAATGATATATTTTTCAATTCTTTTACCGCCTTCGCGCTTTCGGATAAGCACATTACCTAAAAGATTGGTATGTGCTTTTTGATTGATGATTTTCTTGTTATCCATCACCTTAATTGTAGCATTGTAGATTGGCTTTCCAGTTTCTCGATCTACAATAGTATGCATTTTGAAAGCTTTCAATTCCGTCACAATTTCAGATAAGTTAGTTTTCTGAAATATATCATAAGCCAATATATCTGCGTTCTTTTCTTTATGAAAACCATCAGAAATAACCAATAAATACCTTCCAATAGGAAGTGAAGGAATACTTATTTCAATAGAATGATCGTAATAATCTTTAGGAATTTTAGTTTCATAGTTTTTTGCAAAAACAGGCGTGTTTCCTTTTATATGAGCAGCAATGATAGAATCACATTTGTTATATTTTACATCTTCCAAAAACGCATGAGAAACTTGATACGCCTTTACATAAAGCGTATCTACATTTCTAAGTTTTATACGTGTTAGCAATGGCTTATTGGCTGTACTATATTCTTGAGTTTCAAACTCAATATTTTTTTGAGTAATCTGTTTTTTTAGGATTTCACATTTTATGCTTCCTTCTGAGTTTGGATATTTTGCCATCATTTTTTCAACAATAGCCAAAGCATTTATACGCAGTTTTTTATAGTCTTCTCGCGAGCGTGAATAGTATTTTCCAGATGTATTTGTATTATGAGCTGCCAATTCATATTGAATCAATGCTTCTACAGGATCATTTGTGTAGCTTTTTGCGAATCTTTCTAAAGCTTCTTTGTATAGTAAGTTATGACTATTAAGATTTGTTTGCGAAAAGGCATATTGTAAGCGTTGTAATACAACATCAACAAGTATTTCTTTTTTGTTTTCATACATTTTTTCAAGCTTCTTAAAAAGATGAAAAGCATTTGCTTTGGCAGTAAAATTTTTATCATTTACTTGAAAATCTCGCTTGATAAATGTTGCGGTTGCTGCAAAATCGGCACTCGTAATTTTATAGTTGTCACTATTTCTGTAACTATATGGAATGTTTTTTTTATAAAAATCTAAAGCATTATGAACTAAGATGTCATATAAGCTTGAACGATATTTTATTGTATTCGGTTTTCCTTCTAAAAGCATGCGATACTCTTCCACAGGAATTTGTGTTAAGGTTTTTTCTTTGGCAATGGAATGTTGAAAATGGATATGTATTTGTGATAAAAATGTTTTGACATCCCAGAATTGAACGTCATTAGGAATGGTATCTGATTCAACAATGGAACGTTGACGAAGTTTATATTGATACTTGTCGAAATATTGAGCTAAAAATTGTGCGTAAATATTCTCTAAAACTGCGTTTGTTGGAAACGATTGTTTGTCTATTTCTTTTCTTAGATTTTGTAATACTGTAACTTCTGAATCTTCTGTGAGTAGTAATGAAAACTTAGCACTGTACAACAAACTTTTTATAATTTGGGTTGTGTTTTGTTCCTTATCTGCAGCTTTGTATATGCGTTGCACAAGCTTATTGGCAGAAGCAGGTTTTCCTTTGACTTCAAGTTTTTCTACTTTCTCCCATTTCTTATCATAATTGTACTGTGCCATGCTAAACTGAAAACACATTACTATAAAAAGACTCAATATGGATATTTTCTTCATCGTTTTATTTTATTACAATTGGCATATACAACAAATAACTACAAACCTTGTTAAAGATACAATAACAGATTAGGGAACTCCTATTATGAATTAGGGAACTTCTAATTTTGTTTTCACTGGATATTCTTCTAGTTTTAACAAAGAAAAATAGTTCAGGAATGAATTTAATTGATTGTAATCTAACTTGGAATACAATTTATAATACCACAGATACATGAAAATTATAACAACTCTTTTTATACTGTGCATTACTTTTGGTTTTAGTCAGAACGCTTCTGAAAAAGCACTATATGAAAAAAAACTAAGCGCCATTTTAGATACCATTTGGGAAATGGAACAAACACCATTACGATTGCGCGATGCCGCAATGAAAAACTATGGAGACGATTCAAAAGAATTTAAAAAGTATCAAGAAATATACAGGAAGAATCATGTTATCAATGAACAAAAAGTTACGAAAATGCTTGATACTTATGGTTGGCCAGCTCCAGAAAATAGCGGTCCACGCGGAAACTGGACTATATGCAACGTGATTCAACATAGTGACAATGCTATTCGTGTAAAATATCTTCCGATGATGAAAAAAGCAGTTCAAGATGAAAAATTAGAAGTTCGTTTTTTAGTCAGAGCAGTAGATAGAATTGCTACCGAGAAAGGAGAATTACAAATGTACGGTGGACAGATGAAATATTATCCTGAAACAAAGAGTTTTAATGTGTGGCCAGTATACGATCCTGCAAATATTGATAAACGAAGAGCAGAGATAGGACTCATGCCAATTGCGGAATTTCTTAAAATACGCTTTGATTTTGAATGGAATTTAGAAGAGCAACTTAAAAGAACAGCAGCTTTTAAAGCACAAAAAAATAAAATATAAAGTAATATCTTAGTGACTTGTATGTTAGTATCTTTAAAACTTATGAAAAACTGTCTCACCATATTTTTTGTTCTTGGTTTTGCTTTCGCGAATGTTCACGCGCAGGAGTTTTCAAAACCAACACTTGCATCACCTGAAGCAACTTTCTATGAATATTTAGACAATGAAAATATTTCAGATCCAACAAAATATAAAGGAAATGTAAAAAAAGTGACTCGTACATTTAAAGAATATGGACAAGGCATTGATGCTAGTACTATAGAAAAAACAACTATGTACGTAAATAGAGATAATATTCTTGAAAAAACGATCACACGTACTTATGCATACGGAATAGAAGATACAAAAGATGAAGTTAATCATTTAGAAGAACCAAGTGCTGAGATTAAAAAAGATGGAAAGCTCACTGTAAAAATTATCAAACGTCAACAGCCTGAAGAAGATGAATATCTACCTGAACCAGATATGCAAGGAGACGATCATTACGTGTATAAAAAAGATAGGTTGATAGCATTTTATAACGATAATGACAGTATATCGTATAGGTATGATAAAAAGGACAGATTGATAGAAATCAAGTATTTTGAAAGTTTAATCTCGGAAGAATTTAATGAAGATGACGAATCAACAACATTGTGGCGAAGCCAATTTCAAGACAAAGGACTCGAACGCATTAGCTACAGAAATGATTTGCCTGTTCGAAAAATCATCTATGATAAATTTGGCGAAGTCATTGATATTTATGAAAAAACATATACATATACTGAGGACAAAAAATTAAAGAAATTCGAAACGCTTTACAAACGCTACTTGTTTGATTATTATGTTGATTCTATTGCGATTGATCAACAAAAGTATGCTGAGTTTCCAACAGTAGAAATGAACGACAGCATTCAAAAAGGAACCTTTGTATATTCACCGACAAAAAAAATACAATCGTACAAAAGAACAAAAGGCGAAGAAAATGAAGCATACCAAATTACTTTTGATAAAAATGATCAGTTATATTATGTAGAAGGCATATTAAAATTTTACCAACAAGGAAAATTAGCAACATTGCCTGTTGAGTACGAATACTTATATGATGACAAAGGAAATCCAAGTTCTATAAAATCATTTTACTATGTTGGTGGCGAGAAAATGCTTCATCGAGAAACTACCTTTGACATTGAGTATTATTAAGAGAAAAAAAATACATGTCCAATTTTCGGTTGCTGTACAAAGTGAATCTTAAGTTCTTTGTACAAAAGATATAGAAAATGGACTTTAAAACATTACACCATCAAGAAAAACCATTATTAATTCACAATGTTTGGGACGTAACTAGTGCCAAAATTGCAGCAACCCAAAATGCACAAGCTATTGGAACTTCAAGTTCGGCAATTGCAGCACTTTTAGGCTATAATGATGGAGAAGAAATAAGCTTTTCTGAGTTAGCATATATGGTAAAGCGAATTGTTGCCAATACAAAATTACCTTTGTCTGTAGATTTGGAAGCTGGCTACAGCCGAAATGCTTCTGAAATCATACATCATATCAAAGAATTAATCAACATTGGAGTTGTTGGAATCAATATAGAAGATAGCATTATTGTCAATGGAAAACGAAGTTTGGTAGCTGCTGAATCATTTTCAAAATTGCTTTCAGAAATCATAGATCAATTAGAAAAAGACAACTTACAGATTTTTATCAATGTACGAATAGACACATTTTTATTAGGAGTTGTAAATACACTAGAAGCGACAAAAAGACGCATTAAATTATATGAAAAAGCAGGCGTTTCAGGAATATTTATACCTTGTATAGAACAAGAATCAGCCATAAAACAAATGGTGGAATCCACGAAATTACCGATCAATGTAATGAGTATGCCAAAACTTCCTAATTTTGAAACCTTGCAAAACTTAGGTGTAAAACGAATCAGTATGGGGAATTTTTTGTTTGATGCTATGTACGCGCAATTAGAAAAAATAACGGCACAAATTATCAGCGATCAATCGTTCAAATCTATCTTTTAACATGTTGATTACAGAAACCGCAAAAATACACGAGTATTATCAAGCCTTACTAGAACGAAAAGAAAGTTATGTTGGAATCTTTTATGTAGGTGTAAAAACAACTTCTATTTTTTGTATTGCAACCTGTAGAGCGCGAAAGCCAAAATTTAAAAATGTAGAATTTTATACAACTGTTAAAGAAGCTTTACAGAATGGTTATCGTCCTTGCAAAATATGCAAACCTACTGAAAATGCTAATGAAGCGCCTGCACAAGTACAAACTGCAATAGCATTGGTGAAAGAAAATCCGAAAGAAAAAATTACAGATGCGCAACTACGTGAGCGTAGTATTAGTCCAGAAATCGTTCGTAGATGGTTTAATAAAAATTACGGAATGACGTTTCAGGCATATCAACGTATGTATCGAATCAACAATGCCTTTAACGAATTAAAAAAAGGAAAAAACACAACACATACTGCTTTTGATACAGGGTATGAATCGCTTAGCGGATTTGGATATACGTATAAAAAACTCATTGGAAAATCGCCACAGCAAAGTGTTGGTAATACCGTAATTCTTATCAACAGATTCACGACACCTTTAGGTCCTATGTTTGTTTGTGCTACTGAGAAAGGAATTTGTCTGCTAGAATTTACAGATAGGCGCATGTTAGAGACCGAATTTAAAGATTTACAACGTTTGTTGAAAGCGAATATTATTATTGGCGAGAATGCGCATATATCGAAAGCTAAAAAAGAAGTAGCAGCATATTTTGAAGGAACACGTACACAATTTGAGGTGCCATTACATACGCCTGGAACCGAATTTCAGAATACTGTTTGGAATGCACTAAAAACGATTCCATATGGAACTACAACTTCCTACAAACAACAAGCTGTAAATATTAAAAACCCAAAAGCCGTGCGAGCTGTCGCAAGAGCAAATGGTTGCAACCGAATTGCAATTATCATTCCTTGCCATAGAGTGATAGGAAAAAATGGCGCGCTGACAGGGTATAGTGGCGGTATAGAACGTAAGCGTTGGTTGTTGGAACACGAACATCAGTAAATTGAACACGAACTTAGATAATTAAGACAGAAAATATAGTAACTTTTGGTACTTAGATTATATTTAGCTGATAAACTAATGAATACAAAGGTCAATGAAATACATATACTTATTTTTTATCGGTTGTTTAATCAGTTGTGATACTAAAATAAAACCATTAGATTCTTGTAATGTAGATTTTGGCATAAAAACAGAGAAGTTATATATAGGAGATGAGTTTTTAGAAGAAGTTTCTGAATATCATGAGCTTAAGGAATTTGATAGAAAAGGTAATATTCTAAAAGTATTCAAAACAGAAGAAAAAAAGACAGTAAACTACATATACAAAGCAAATAAATTGCAATATATGATAACATCTGTTCCAAATTCCCATAATAAAGTACAACTTGAAGAAGAGATAGAATATACTATAGATACAGTATTTATTACTAAGAGAGATGATAGAGGTCGCGTATTAGAAGCCATACATACTCGGGATAAAAAGATAAAGTACGAATTTGTAGCTTGTGAAAAAGAATCATATGAGATGTTTATTTCAGGAAAGAAAACAGTATTCTCAGAAGTATTTAAAAAAGAAGGAGTACCTATTTTAGGTAATACAGTTATCTATGGTAATGATGATGAGGAAGAAATATCATATTCTATAAATTTCAAAAATTATCAATATGATGATAATGGTCATTGGATTAAAAGAACGCTTGTATTAGATAATAAAGAAAGTTATACAGAGTTCAGAATATTAACCTATTATTAAAATAATAGTTTGATTAAAATATGTATCGTCCGTAGATTTTCTTATTTTCAAGAACTTTTATTTGTTGTGTAATGAAAAAAATAATTGTTCTCATTTTTGGAATGATACTATTTATCTGCTGTCAGAAGAAAATAACGGAAGAACAGAAAATTCCAAAGTCAAAAGTTCAAGAAAAAGTGATAAGTGTAGATTCTACAATCACGGATAATGTTCAGGTAATTGCTCCAAAAGGAAATCAGATATTCGAAGAAAGTGAAAAACTTCGTTTTTTAAGAATAGTAAATGGTTATATTTTGAAGTCGATAAATGTAGAAGAATGTGAAGATTCAGATGAAAACCTCGGAACTCCATATCCTGATAAGATTGTAAATGAAATAGTGTTTGAGAAAAATTCTTTTACGGTTAAATTTTCTGCGGTAGAAAATTGTTGTTCGGAATTTTTATGCGAAGCAGAAATCATAAATAAATCAACATTAAACATAATTTATCAGGCCTTTGGAAGACATTGTAGCTGCAATTGTAAGTTTAATTTAGAATATACCTTTTTAATTGATTCTTCCCTAGAAGATATAGGACAGAAGCGAACAAAAATCACACATATACAGTTCAATAACGATCCAACTTCAAAAGTTAAATTTAAATAAAAGCCTAGTTGGTTGAATTATGAA
This sequence comes from Kordia sp., assembly GCF_965224175.1. Taxonomy (GTDB): domain Bacteria; phylum Bacteroidota; class Bacteroidia; order Flavobacteriales; family Flavobacteriaceae; genus Kordia. The sequence continues at coordinate 2,192,200 of NZ_OZ245041.1, read as the reverse complement.
AAACAAAACAACATATCATCTAGATTACTTTAAAGGAGTCTTTGAAACCTATGCGCTTCAAAATGATCCTGGTGTCAATGTAAGTTATCATTTTGATATTGATGATTTTTCGATTGAAGGAACACAAGTAGAAGCTCTCAAAAAGAAGTTTGACTACTTTCAAGCTTACGAATTTGAATTTTCTGAAATTACCAGAACTGCTTTTGAAGAAGTATTGAATCGTTGGTTATATGCTGAATTTCAACCAAATTATATAAAAAATACCTCAACAATGACTGTCATTCAACAAATTGTTGATGATTTAGTCGCTTCTTGTCACATAGACAGTTTTTATAAGATGGCAAGTTTAACACGCGATGGAAAGAATGCAGAAAATGAATTTGGATACGCTACAGATTTTATCGTGTTAACCTCAGCAACGAAAAGATACTTTTGCGAATTTACAGTAGGTTAAGTTTAACTATTATATAAAAAAACTATTCCTAGATGAATAGAAATAGTTTCTTATGTATAAAGCTAATAGGAATTATTTATTGTACATCCCATTGAAGTTTTGCTTGCCCTTGTGAAATTCTATATGATATTTCTAAGGAATTATAATCTATTGTAACTGGTGTTTGTCCTGGTTTTAAGGGAATTGAAGGTTGTTGTCCGTTCACTCCATAAAAAATTTCCGTATCACCATATTCTGGATCAAAAGTAATTAAAATGTGAGCTGGATAGCTGCTTGGTTTTACTTGTGCTTCACCTTTGGTTCCTTGATTTAAAATTAAAGTTGAACTTGTCATAATGATTTGTTTTTAAATGATTAATAAATAATAGTAAGTTTGATAGTGTAAAATTGCAACTTTATGAAGTGTTGAATAAGAGTACTATTAACCAATCTAGAATATAGGTGTATAAACAGAAAAAGTAGGTGATTTCTCTCGTTAGTTGTGCGTAAGTAGTATTTGCGAAAACGAAACTTTTAGAAAGTTGGGTTGTTTTTTTTACCATGAAAAGAAAAACGCTTGCATTACCTACTATTCAGGTAATACAAGCGTCATTTATTGTTTAGAAGATATTTAATCAATCCACATGTACACGAACACCTTTACTGTGACTGCTAAATTCTGGCGCGTACATACTCTGAATGGTTGTAATTCCGTTAGAGAAATCCCCAACATTATTAACGCGTAAATCGTATTCAAAAACAAAAATACCTTTTGGTAAATAGTCAAAGAAGAAATTAGTGCTTGCATCTTTTGTACTTTCATAATAACCCAAACCATCTTGCCATTTGTAGCTCGATAATACATTTATTGGCTCTAAACCAGCAGCGCGCATATCTTTCATATGTACAAACTCCATAGGTCTGTCATTTCGAAGTTCAATACGAACACGAACTAAATCGCCTAATTCAAGTTTGCTATTTTCATCGATTTCAGTAATCACTTCACCAGTATCGTCATACGTACGTTTGAATAGTTTTTTGGTTAATTTCAAAGAAGTTTCAGCAGTAGTAATCTTGTCTAAATCTTCAAAATATTGCCAGTACAATCCGCCCCAAGCAATTCCTTTTCCTTTTTTAGTCAAGGTCACTTTTGCCATTTCAGGTTTTATGTCGTTTCCATTCCAAGAAGTTTTAAAATAACCTGTGCCAGCTTCTACTTTTACAGCTTCAAGGTCTTTTGGAGATATCTTTTGATTGCCTATAGTCACATCAACCATATCAGTTACTGAAAGCCAATCACTTCCTTGTAATAATAAAGCATACACAGCATCAGTGGTGGCTTTGGTAGTAGACCAACGATTGGTTTGTTTGTGCTTTAGGAGCCAAATCTTTAAATTATCTACAGTAGTGATATCCTTAGAAATTTCAGAAAAAGCTTCAATCAATAAGGCTTGCGTTTCAATAGGCGCTTGGTACCAATACCAAGAAGACGTATTAGCTTTCCAATACATGCCCAATTCTTCACTGGTAATACTATTTTCTTTTAACGAACGTAAAATAGCAGTGGCAGTTTTTTTATGTTCCATTCGATGCGAAACTAATGCCATCAAACCTTTAGAATATAAACTGCGACTTAGCCAATATTTATCAATCTGACCTAAATAATAATCTGAGATTTTAGTAACTTCTTCTGATTTTTTAATCTCAGAAAAGAAGCTTCGCATATACAAATAATGCAATTGTGTGTAGGACAAATGATCTTTCGATAAATCTATATTTTTATTGTATTTCTTTAGATTTTTGTATTCAGTCACAAACTCTTGATCAAGATACGCGATTGCTTGTCGTACCATTTGTCTTGTTTTATTGGAGTCGTATACGTTCACGCCGAGTTGTTGTAAATGCCCAAATCCTGTAATAATGTGTTGTGTGACGAATCTGTTTTGACGTCCACCAGAAAACCAAGGAAATCCGCCAGAAGGCAATTGCATCTGAGTTAACTTTTCAATAGATTTTGATTGCTCATTTTTCATACGATTCAAATCGAATAATAAAGCAATGCGTTTCTTTTGTTCTGTTTCCGATTGTGCATCACGAACCCAAGGAGTTTCTTGAATGATTAATGATTTTAATTCTTGATTCTTCTCTAAATTACTCAATAAAGCATCAGAAGATTTCCATTGATTGAATACTTCTTGAATTCTCGGATTGCTATTCGCGATGTGACTCGCCAAAGTGTTCGCATAATAACGAGAAAATGTTTGCTCAGCACATTCATACGGATATTCCATTAAGTATGGTAATGCTTGTACGGCATACCAAGCAGGATTGGAAGTAACTTCCAAACTCAGTTTGTGATGTTGTAACGTTGATGATGTTGTGGTCGCTAATTTATTTAAAGTAAATGTTTTTGTTTCGTCCGAACGAATCCACATTGGTAAAGTCTCCGTTACCAACATTCTATTCGATAATACGGGCAAAGCACTTTGTTCTCCATCACTATATTCACCAGCTTTGGCAATGATTGTATACTGAACTGCCTGAATTCCTTGTGGAATTTCGAGTGTCCATGAAACTTGTGTATTTCCTTCAGCATTTACTGAAAAAAGTTCTTTTGGTCCACTAGTACTATCGAACAATACAGTATCTAAATTTTTTCCTGTAATCGGATCTACTAATTGTAACGTAGCTTCTCCGTTTAAATTCTTTTCAGAAAGATTTGAGATTTTACTACTAATGACAATTTTATCGCCTTCACGTAAAAAGCGAGGCGCATTTGGCAGTACCATTAATTCTTTTTGTGTAACGGTTGTTAAAGATTTTGTTGCCGAATTAAGGTCTTTTGTGTGTGCTAACAATTGTACTTTCCATTTGGTCAATGCCTCTGGAGTCGTAAAAGTGAAAGAAACATCTCCGTTGGCATCTGTGCGCAATTGGGGAAAGAAAAATGCAGTTTCTTGTAAATTCTTTCGCGGTACAACCGTAGTCGTAGTTTCCTCTTTTTTGCTTTCAGCGTCACTGATATAGCCATTGTTAGATGTGTCGCGGCCAATACCATCACTATCGTCATTTTGTTCATTAGCACTGAATAGATAAGCAGCTTCAGCTTCGGCGACTTCATTTGTTGCCATAGAGCGTTGTGTAGCGGCTGCTTCTAGTGCCACACCTCTTTTGTAACGAATTTGACGTGAATTATTAAAATAAAAATTAAACCAGTTTAAACGATCAAATGATTGTGTATCGTAATAATTTCGATCATTTTTCCAATAATCTGTAAAGTAGGTAAGTTCAAAACTTCCTTGCGAACTCACATTTACATAACTGTAATATTTAGGTTTACTAAATGGAACAAAGCTCCAATTATGATCTCTAAATTCATCTAGAGAAGCATCATACATGCTAGAAAGTAATTCTGCTGTTACTTTTTCTCCTTTTGGTCCTTTGATACGGAAACTCCATGTTTCTTCTTGCGCAGGCTTTAATTTGTCTCTAAATGTAGTAGTTTCTATCGTTAAGTCTGTTGGCGGATAGTTTACAACAACCGGAATTTGTTTTTTTATAAAACTATTAAAAATACTGGTTGCATAATGAATTCTAAAGCCACCTTCATCTTCTTTGTTAACAGGAATTCGAATTGTTTTTTTGCCATCTTCCATGGAAATCATATAAGATTCTGCAATGCGTTTTCCTTTTTCAATATCAATGGAAATGTGCATGTTTTTCATAGCCGTATTGATGGTTAACACAACTTCTTCACCAGGCAAATACTCATCTTTATCTATAGAAACTTCTAAGATTTTATTGTCAGCAGTTGTTTTATCCTTCGGATTCCATACATCTATATATACTAGGTCTTTGACTTCAAAACCATTTTTATCTGTTGTATTGGTTTCGATGACATATTTTCCAGATTCCCATCGTTTTGTTTTACCCAAAGCAACTTTTGTAGCAACTTCAGTATTGAAAGATGCTGTAAGTACATTTTTTCCTTTTTTCCAGAATTTAAAATCTTCCTCTTCTTTAGAAAAAGCTTCATGTGGAAAAAGTGTTTTAAATTCAGTTTCAGGAATGCTTGGAAAATCTGGAACAGAAAAACTACGTTTACGCAACACACGATTTGGCGCTTGTAATTTATGAATTGTAACAGTTCCTTGCGTGCCTACTTTTTCTCCATTTAGGTTTTTAGTGATGATTTCTAGTTGATGATCTTTTGCGGTAGCATCAAGTTTGCTTTCTACTAAAATATTGGCTTGTAAGCTGTGATATCCAACATGTACAATAGTTGAGGTACTTCGTGTCTCTCCATTAATGTCTGTAATATCAGCTGTAATCTCATAATCAAAAACAGGCAACAAGCTTTTGTCAATGCTAGCATCAGGAATTGCTTTAAAAGAAATTTCAAAATTTCCACTAGCATCTGTAGTGGTTTCTCCACTAGTAATTTGCTGAGAAGAAGTACTGATGTATGGACTTCTCCAATATGCCCATCGTGGATAGCGTGGTGTACGTTTTACGGAATATACAACTTTAGCCTCCGAAATAGTACTTCCGGCGAAAGCCTTCGCATTTCCTTTCGCAATAACCATATCATTTACAGCAAAAGTTTCCGTGATAGGTAGAAATTCCGCGGCAAATTTTGGACGTTTGTATTCTTCCACAGAAAAATTAGCGCTTCCCAAATGTTTTCTGTTAGAACGAACAAAAAGTGTATGGTTTCCTGTCAATCCATTATTTGGGATTACAAATTCACCTTTGATAGAACCGTATTCGTTTGTAACAAATGTTGCTGTTTTAATTTCTTGATAATTAGCGTCACGTAAAACAATTTCTACAGTTTCATTACTGAGAATGGTAGATTCAGAACCTTCTCTATGCAGAACAATCCCTTTAAAATGTACAATTTGTCCAGGTCTATAAATGGATCTGTCGGTAAATAAAAAGGCAGTGTTAGTACTGATCTCTTTTCCGAAGTTACGATTAGAGAAGTTGAATTGCTCAAAATAGGCATCATCATTTTCTCTTGATACCTTGACTTTAATCTCTCGTAATCCTTGTCTATAATCACTTTTTAGAACAACACTTCCAGTATCATCTGTAGTTAGTGTTTTGCTTTCAGAAGTTCCTCGGTAACCTATGCTGTATGTAAGATCAATTTTTTGATTAGTGATGGGTTTTCCATCATTTCTATCGGTCAACTGAAAAATATAGCTTGAAGGTGTTACTTTATGAATAAGCGCGCTATTGGTAACTTGTAAAACATCTACAGCAATAAAATCTGTATGTAGTTTTTCTTCTGGAGAAGCGGTAATAATATAGTATCCGTTTGTTAATGGCGGAATAATTACTTCTGTAGTATGTGGTTGATAATCATATTCATTCGGAAGTGTCGCATTCCATGCTTTGTCTACAGCAAGCTTTTGTAGAAATGCGTAGTGTGTATTTCCGTCGTGCAATTTCCAGAATTCCTCTAGTTGTTTGCGAGATATTTTGCGAACCTGAAAATAGAGTTTTTCTAGATTTTCATATTCAACAGACATTTTAGAATGTTTCCCAATAGGAATCAGTTGTTCTGTAGTAATAGCAATTTCTTTATTTAAAATTGATTCTTTGATGATTGCACATTTTTTTCCAGCAATGCTGTTGGGAAATTTTGAAAGTACGTCATCACAACGTTCTATCGCTTTTTTATTTTCCCATCTGTATTTTTCTTTCCGAGTGTTTTCATATCTAGAACCTGAACGTTGATACAATACAGCAGACTCTGCATCATACATTCCTGAATATGGATGCGAAGCGTATGTTGTTTTTTCATTCTGAAACGCTTCGATCAGTTTGTTGCTTTTATTTTCAAATGTAGCGTTCTGTTCTACAAAATATAAACGCTCAATATTCACCTTAATCAAAGCTTCTGGTGTTTTATCCTTTAGATGAAAACGAATTAAATCTTGATAGGTTTTTAAAGCTCTAAATTCTAGCGAAAGTGAATCTTTTGTGGTTAAATTTAATGTAGTAAAAAGTTGCGCATCGCATAAATATTCTTCATCATCTATTTCGAACTTGTAGGCTGGTTTTGTGATGGAGTTTTCACTCGTTTTATAGAATTTTAAAGCTGAATGTGCTAAAAAATCATACACTGTAGGACGATATGTTTTAGAACCTTCTTGTGTAGAAAGAATGGCGTCAAACTTTGCTAAATCTAGTTTTTGTAATTGTGCAGCGTTTTCGAGAGAAGCATCAAATTGTATGAAAATCTCGTTGAATATTGTGTTTAAATCCCAAGTTCTAAAATCGTTCGCATCTACTTTTTCGGCAGTTTTTGATCGATTGTAAATTTGATAACGATTACTTTTAAAGTGTTGCCAGTACAGACTACCAAGAATACTTTGTAAGATGTTTTTAGAAGGAAATGATTGTGTTTTAATTTCAGCTTTTAAATCATTGATAATTGTCAGCTTCGCATCTTCTTCAAGTGTCATTTGGTATTTTGCTCGGTGTAAAAATGCTTTGATAATTTGCGGATTGTTCTGATCGGTTTTAGCAAGTTTATAAATCTCCGAGACTTTTTCAAATGCAGACTTGGTCAATCCTTTTTGTTCAAGATTTTCCAATTGTTTCCATAAATCTCTGTAGTTGTCTTGGGCATTTGAAAACTGACTAAATAGTACAATCATAAATATTGTGAGAATATTTTTCATTATTTTAATAATTAGGTCGCAATGTAAAATATGTATTGACGTTTGTATATAAAACTAACAAACCTACTTTTACGTATGTAAAGTAAGAATTTTATAAACAAAACGGTTTACTTGTGCGTTATTATTTATGAAATAACAAAGAGTATTCCAAAGAAAAATCATCTCAGGTAAAAAAAACGAATTTAAGCAGATGAAATAGTATCTTTGGAACAATAACTGTATATAGCTATTGAAATTAGAAAACGAATGAAGTATTATTTTTTAGTCCTTTTGTGTGTTCCTATGTTGTTGTTTGGTCAGGCAACAAAAGAACATATCGAGCAATTATTTGAAAGCAAACAATATAGTAAGGCAGCTTCTATTCTTAAAACTGCTTTAGATGCATCGCCAAACGATCGTCAATTGATAGAGTTTTTGGGTGATGCTTATGGATATCAAGAAAAGTGGGATGAAGCCATTGAAAATTATGAACGCTTGGTAGAAATGGACGATACGAATGCGAATTATCATTATAAATATGGTGGCGCAATGGGCATGAAAGCTTTAAAAGTAAGTAAGTTTAGAGCCTTAGGACTTATTGGAGATATTAAAAGATCATTCAGACGCGCAGCCGAACTCGATCCTAAGCACATTGATGTTCGTTGGGCATTGGTAGAATTGTATATGCAGTTGCCTGGAATTATTGGTGGAAGTTTTAAAAAGTCTATGAAGTATGCCAATGAATTGGAAAACCTTTCTAAAGTAGATGGCTATTTGGCAAAAGGATATATTTATGAATATGATGATGAACCTGAATTGGCCGAAGAATATTATAAAAAAGCTATTGAAGTTGGCGGATCGTTAACTTGCTATGATAAACTCACAAAGCTATATGAGAAGCAAGATCAGCCATTAAAAGCCATTGAGAATTTAGAGAAAACCCATGAGAAACATCAGCGCAATGCTATGCATTATCAAATTGGAAAAGTAGCTGCCGATTATAATATTGAGCTAGAAAAAGGCGAAAAATGCTTGTATTTATACATTACCAATTACACAGCTAAAGACGGAGTTCCAATATCATGGGCATATTACCGTTTGGCACAAATTTTTAAACATAAAGGTAATAAACAAAAAGCCTTGGAATGGATTAACAAAGCTTTGGGAGAAAAAGAATTAAAGCCTTTTAAGAAGTTTAAAGAAGTAATTATGGGTATGTGATCCTTTTGTCACTATCAATAGGAATATTTGACTGTATTGAACGTGAAAAAATTATGAAGTATAGTTTTTTAGGCAATATTGTTCAATTTCAGCATAGCTAATTGATCTCCATTGAACAATTTGGTTATTGATTTTTATTCTAAGTTCTTGTTGTTCTTTTGATTCATCTTCTGTACTGTAAGATTTCATGGTGGCAAGCCTAGCTTTTAATAATTTAAGCATCGCCGTTTTTACATTTTCAGCTTTTGCTGTTAATTTTTCTTCACTACAGTTATCTTGAAGACATCGAAGAAATTCAAATACTTTGTATTCAAAAATTCCAACTTTTCTTGTCGGAGAGTTTCTTGGTGGATGTATTGGCATATTTTTTAAATATAAATTTCACAAAACAACTATTCTAACATTGCTACAACTCTAGCTGGAGCTGCAGAAGCACCAACAATTTTTAATGGAAATACAGCAACTTTAAATCCTGAGTATGGAAGCGCATCTAAGTTAATGAGTTGTTCCATATGACAGTATTCTTTGCGTTGACCAACTAAATGTGCTTCCCAAAATAATTCTGAGTTTCCAGTTTCTTTTGCTTTTTTTAGCATGTATGGCAATGGTAAATCCCAGCCCCAAGCATCAATACCCATGACTTTGATGCCTTGATCAATGAGCCATTCGGTAGCTTCGGCACTCATGCCAGTTCCAATTTTGTGAAAGTCTTTTGTACCGTTGAATTTGTCTCTTCCTGTTTTGATCAAAACAATCATATTAGGCTCAATTTTTAAGTCGTTTTCAGAAAGAAACGTTGTAATGTCTGCTACAGTAATCGCATCAAAATCGGCTTTATGATTCATATCAATCACAATTCCTTCACCATAACACCAATCGAGTGGAACCTCATCAATGGTTTTGGCTTTTTCTCCATTTACAGTAGGCGAGTAGTGCCAAGGTGCATCAATATGTGTTGTGGAATGTACGCCCATTTTTTGAATCGTATCATCTGCCCAACCAGAAAATCCTTTAGGGAATAATTTAAAAGGCAGTCCTAATACTCGAATCAACCATTTGGCTTTGCGATGCGGTTTATGTTTGATTTTCACTTTCATAAACCAAGGGTCGTTTTTATTGTATTGAATCGGTTTGGATAAGTCAATGATTTTCATGGTAGTTTGTTGGTTAGTCAATTTTTATTTTAATTCCAGCAAGTAAATAATCAGGATTGTCAGTTCCGAAAGTTAAAAATAAATACAAATAATTTTCGTGAAATATTGGAGAAATAAAACCGCCTAAGTGATCGGAAGTCCATTCGTATTCTGGATATTTATTATAAATCGTCATCGGATTTACAAGTAACGGACTGCGTTGATCGTGAAGCCACTGTTCATTTTCTAAGCTTAGTAAACCATATTCGCGATTGAAAGATGTCAAATATTCCGAAGGTGATTCTTCGCTGCCTAGCAGTATGTATAATTCATCATTAAAGCTTATATAGCTTGCATCGTCTGCTTTGCCGCGTACATATCCTGTTTCGGTTTTTGCTTTTTGTATGATGGTACTAGAAATGATTCCTTTATTATGGTTAAAAGCTTTTAGAATATTTTTTGTGGTGATTTCGTGAATCTCTGACTCCATAAATTTGTTACTTCTACGATGAAATAATACTCTAAATACGCCTTTGTGTTTGGTGATGGCTAAAGGAAAACTGTTTTGCGCTTCACCATGCCATTCTGGAATATTGATTTCTTGTGGCGCTTGTATGATGTTCAATTCTTTGTTGATAATCATATAAGCAGACGTATAGTTTCCGTTAGGTTGTTCTACACCGAGTAGTACTAAAAATGTTCCGTCTTTTAGTTGCAATGGATTTCCACAGCTAAATACATTGCCTGTTTTCTTGGCAAATGGAATGTCTGCTGCGCTTAATATTTTTTCATCGTGAAACGTCCAATTTTCTAAATCGGAACTTGTGGCGTAATAAATGGTTCTTTTTTTATGCGCTCCAAAAATGACAGGTGTTAGCAACACATAATCATTCTTTGCTCTTTTAATAATTCCGCCAGCTTGAATGTAATTGATTTGCTCGTCTTTGATGTATGTTGGATATTCTTTGAATAATGGTCTATTCTGAATAATTTCATAATTGATAAATGGATTGAAAAACTCTAAGGTTTCGCCTTCATCCATATTGAAAAAACCTGAGTGAGTTTCGCCAAGTGTGATCCAGCCAGTTTTTGCATCAACGTTTAAAATTTCTACAATGGTAGATGCTTCTTCACTTTGGGTGATGAACCACGATTGATCGCCTATTGCTCGAACTAATAAATTTTCAAGTTGTGTGTAATTGGTTTTTATGCGATTGTTGGCTTCATCAATTTCAGTCACATAAATAGGATTTGCACGAGCAATATTACTTTCCGTATCAGAGATCAAACAGTTAGCAAAAATAGTATTTAGACTTTTTTGCGCACAAAGTGACATGCTCATCAGTATACTTAAAAAGAAGAAAAACCTTTTCATGATTTTATAGATAATGTCTGTTGAGAAAGATAACAAAATTTTGGTTGATACTTCTTAAATTATTACTTGGTAAAGAACGTTAAAATAAGCTGTCTGCTTCCATACGAGCGAGTTTTACCAATTCTTTATATGCGTATATATAATCGTCCAATTTTCTTTGTTGAGTATTATAATCAGGAGACCAAATACTATAGGTGTTGAGAATGGTATTTTTACCTTTTTCATAAAAAGAAATACTTGTCGATGATCCGTCGAGCCCTATAGTTTCTGCTTCTTTTTCAATATTTGCTCGATCTATCTTTAAAATAGTTGCTACAATTTTATTAAATTTATCAGTGTCTATATGGTATGAGGTAAATTTATAATCGTCAGAATTGGCAGCGCCTAGCGGTACATATTTATAATTTACATGAATATTATCTTGTTGATATTTCTCAATATGAACTACCAAAGACTGCTGACTCATGGTATGTCCATATGAAAGAGTAATTCTCTTTATGTTTACGGTTTCAGGTTTATTTTGAGTCTGACAAGAAAAAAAGAGTGTGATTACAAATACTAATATGTTAAGTTTTTTCATTACAATCAATGCAGGAACCAATCAACATTAGAATATATAATGTATAAAGCATGTAACGCAGCTAGTATAATTGCGATTGTTTTCTTATTTTTTTCTTTGATCGCTAGAGCTAATAAAATAACAGAAATACCAGAAATAAGGTTTAAGCCGATAAATAGCAGTTTCGTAGGTGATTCATACCAATTAGGAATAATTTTTTGTAAAGCAAACCTTATTAACTCGCTAAAAAATAAGAAACTCAAGAAAATCATGATAAATGTATCGGAAGTTTTACTTGAATTTGATTCTTTAGTTGGAAATAAACTCGTTCCGCAGTTCATGCAAAATTGCTGAATACCTGTTATTTCTGTTCTACAATTTGGACAATTCATATCTGTATTTTTATTTTTTATAATCTCTAATTTCTATTACTTGTGTGTTTGCTGCCTTATCAGCTAATCGTCTTCCATCATCGGAAGCTAAAACCATGATAGGTTCAATAAGCCATCCTACAAAAGGAATAAAACCAACCAATGTTGATACTAAACCTCTAATTGCTGATTGTCCATATTTACATGGTGAATTATCTGGTAAGTAGACAACCATAAGTCCAACAGCCTTCTTTCCCCAACTTTGGCCATTACCAATACCATCTTTGATAAAACTATATACCAAAGGAATTAAATATAGTAAAATTGCCATGAGGAAATAAACGATAGCAGATTCTTCACTACCACGATAACTATCTAACTCAGCTATTCCAGCGATGTAAAAGATAATTGCAGGAATTGCCAATCCAATCATGATCAAACTATCTAAAAGCGAAGCTACAAAACGATTTCCAAGCGATGCCTTTATATATCCATTGCTATTGTGTCGATTGCTATGATTGTTGTTATTAGTGTACTGCGGTGGCGGTAAATGTTGTTGCTGTTGTTGATTGTATCCTGAGGTAGAAGCGGTTGAAACTGGAGTTGAAACGGAAGTAATAGAACCACCATCTTTAGGGCAAAACGTTACTTCGTTTCCATAGGTTGTTCCACAAACCACGCATTTTCGAACGGTTGTATTTGGTAACTTTAGTTGTGTTCCATGAACATCACAAAACTTAGCACCTACAGGAAATGTTTTATGACATGTTGGGCATGTTGGTTTTTCAACGGATTCGTTTGTTAAGTTATATCCACAATTTTTACAAAATTTAGCTCCTTCCGTATATACATTACTGCATTTTGGACAATTCATAGGTTGGTCGTTTAGTTTTTATAATCAAATTTAGTTATGCTTTTCTTTCCATTTTTCAAACGTCATGGAAGCATTGGTAATTGTATCGGTTATTTTTTTAGTCACTTTTTGGGCAACAGTTTTCTCATATGAATATACAACTTTATAATTTTCTGAAACAGAAATATCAATCGTTCTATATGTATTTATATAGTTTACGGTAGCATCAGCATTTATATAAACTTCTTTTAATGAATAATGATTCGCGTTTTGAACAGTATGAGAAATCATTTTCTTCAAAGGATACGTTTGTAAATTATATCCAGAGAATATGCTGTTGTATTCAAAAGTACCCAATTCTTTATTAAAAAGATACACATCTGTAAAATTACCAGCAGTTCCAGATTTTACTTTATTAATTGAGTATAAATCTTCAAAACCATCAAAGTTGAGATCTTTTACTTCAAAACCTAATTGTGCTGTTGTAAAAAGTTCAGTGACTCTATCAACATAATTTTCGACTTCAGCTCCTTTTAAGATTACTTTTTTAGTGGTGTAGTCTAATAAATTCTGTGTGTATAAGACTCCTTTTTGAGCATTGTAATTTGGAATGAAAAACTGCCAAATATATGTTTTGTCTTGAAATGTAAATGGTTTACCACAGATGGTTACATGACTCCATAATTTTTTTTGATCTCTATAAAATGTTTGTTTAGAAAACTGGAATGTATCTTTTTGTAACAATTTTAATTGGAACGACTGATTGTACTGATATCTGGAAATAATAGAATCTGTATAATATTCATACGTAGACTCTTTGCCATTATTTTTACTTTGTATAAGATCTCCAGAAGTTTTGGTATGTGTTGAAATAAATATTGAATCGTTTATAAATGTAGATGTGGTTTTATACTGATCATTACCATCTCCACCATGCATAGCAAGTATTACGTCAAACAAAGTATCTTTATGTTGCACTCTTAAGATTTTTGCTAATTGATCTCCGTATTGAAGCTTGTAATAGATGAGGTACTTTGTAGAATCGATTGCTCTTGTTACAAATTTTTTGTCGGTAAGAAAGTAATATTCGTTTTTATCTATGCTTGATGTATCTAGTTGTAAAGCTAAAATTTCTTTTGATGTAAACCTTCTAGAAAAATCGAGTGTTGGTAAAACATGATCTGAAAACTGCATAGGAGTTTCTTGCCGATGTACAAGCACATCAAAAAGTGACGGTTGTTTCTGTACTTCAGGTTTCTCTGTTTCTGTAAGTGCTAACTTTTCATTTTTTGGTTGCTTCTGGTTGTTACAACTAAAAATAAAAAGGATGATGAAAAATTTGAATGCAATTCTCAATATATATGCAATAACAAGATTAGTTTCGTCTTAAAGATACACATTTACCTTTAATATAAACTTGATTGTATTATTCGTCTAAGTTGGTGGAAATTTTAATTTTGAATTCACCATTTTCTAATACTTTAAACTCACTGTCGTCATTCTGTTTGTAGAGTTTGCAACTTAACGTTCCCTCTACAATAAAGACACCTGTTTCAATTTCTTCTACAGCAGTAATTTGAAAAGAAGCATCTGTATTGTCTCCAAAACGAGAAGAAAAATAAGTTTCACCATTTGGAAATTCTTTCGGGAAAAAATCTAAACCTACGACATTCGGAATGTTTACACTTTCAGGAAAAATCGCGTACTCAAAATTAGGAAGCTCTAAAAAGTTTCTTAATGCAGTAAGTTCGTTTGCGAGCGTACAATCACCTACAGGAATCCATGTAAAATATATTTTTGCTGAATCTGGACGGTCTTCTGCAGAAACACCTGCTGATGGAAAGATGCCGCAAGCATACAAACTGTAGCAATATCCTGAACCAGGATCTTGATCGTCATCTGTTTGACTAGGTCCAAAGTCTAATCTGTTTCGAGTTGATAGTTCAAAGTCATCATAGATTCTGTTTTCAATATTCATTACTTCGTTATCTAAACTTCCTTTAAAAAAGTAGTTTTCAAGTAGTATTGGTTCTGGAGTATTATTGTTACTGTCATCGCTAGATTCGCAAGAAGCAACTAAAAACAGTGTAATAGTCACAAGAATAATGGACAGTGCAAGTTTTTGTAATTTCATGTGTTTGGTATGTTTAAATAATCGGTATTGTATAATGTGTAGCTAAAATAGAAAAAAGTAACAGACAATTCCTTCAGTTAACATTAGTTTAAAGCTTTTTAAGAAAAAAGTTACTCAAAAAGAACGTCGTCAATATAAATAGTTTGTGGAAATCCAAAACTACTAGAAAAGAGGACTAAGCCAGAACGAATACAACTCAAATCTAAACGCTTAATATTAAAAGTATATTGTTTCCATTCGCTAGTAAGTTTAATCTCTTTTGATTTTTTTGCAGTATCAGGAAATGGCTTGCCTTTATCGATCAATCCAAAGCCAATGGTAGCCATTACACCATCTCTATCTGCTTTTGCCCAAAAAGAAAATTTCTTAGCACCTTGAATTTCATAACCACCTAAATTTTCGCCCCAATCGTTTTTAGGATCTACAAAGGCAATTCCGTACCAATTGCTTCGCGCTTTGTAGGTTATTTTAATAGAAGAAGTTCCAGAGTGTACATCGTTTTTGTAGGCAGTGTCAACAGACATTGATTGGTAATTTCCCATGTATCCTGTTGGTGTGTATGGCAAGTCGTTTCCGTCTTTATATACATAAAACGGAAGTGTTGTTTTGGGAACTAAATATTTTTTATGCTTCGCTTCTTCGTCTGTGACCGTAATTCCTGTAGAGGCAATTCCAACATTATTAAAAGTATCTTTTACATTCACATAGACTTTAACTGCGCCATGCTCTTTGGGAATTTGTATTTCAAATCCTTCAGCTAAAGAACCTCTAAAATTAAGTTTGTTGATTTGGTCTTTACGTTTGCGACTGCCTGTTCGTTGATTGTAATAAAAACGAATATCTAAATCGTCATTTTCTACATCAGTTACATCCAGATTTACTGGAATCCATGTCTCACTTTTTAAGGTTGTTGTAGGTAATTGAAAAGTATTAATTACTGGAATTGCATTTGTAGGTTCTTTGCCTGTATAAGCTTTTCTAATTCCCCAATACGTTGGACGGAATGAACCTCTGTGATGTGTAAATAACCAAGGTGATATATGATCTTTTCCGTTACTGTAATGAAAAATATATACACCAAGACAGCTAGCTTTATTTTTGATCCAGTTTTGATAGCCATTTACAATAGCACTGTATTTTTCTTCATCTGAAGGCTCTACTTTAATACCATTTTGTACGTTTTTAATATCCCATTCGCCCGTAACATTAAACTCTGTAATAATGTATGGCTTGCTAATATTTCTTTTCTTTAATTCAGCTTCGAGAAAATTGGCGCCAGTTCCATAGGAATTCAAACCATAAATATCGATAGAAGGAACATACTTTTGCCACCAATCGAGTCCAAAAGTCCATGCTTCTGTAGAAGTGATTGGGTGATTTTTGTCTATCTTTTTAATAGTACTACAAATACGTTCTAAAAGCTTGGAATAGGCTTCTTTTTCAGCATCTGTTGCGATGTTGAGGTATACTTCATTTCCAATTCCCCAAGTTAATACTGCTGGATGTTCCTTATACTTTGTTACTACATCAATTGCGTTTTGATACATAGTTTCCATACCTTCAGTATCTTTTAAATAATTGAAAGTATCGTCATCTTCCATGCCTGGACGTCCGTGTCGCATCCAAATACCAACCATGACTTTGATGTTGTATTTCTGCGCTGCATCTAAAAGTTTTTCGGTATTTTTTCCTGATGCCCAAGTACGAATGGTATTAACTCCAATTGATTGCAAATCTGAAAAATAAGTGTCATAATTGGCAACATCATTTTCATATCCAAACGTAACGCCTTTTACAGTAAATTGTTTTTCATCAACCATTAAACTCCAAGTAGTATCTTTTTTTACAATAGTAGTTTGTGCGTTGCTTAATGAACAATTACAATAGAATAATAATATACAAAGGGTAAAACGGTACATCTTTTTCATTTATATAAAAATACGACTTATTGTGGATTTCTTTATAGTCGTTACCATATGTTCTATTTTTCTTTTGTAAAAACTCATTGGACAATTCCCAAAAAACAAAAAAGCGGTTTATCTTTACACTTTAGAATTCTACAAAACATGCGAATACATTTTATAGCCATCGGAGGAAGTGCCATGCACAATTTAGCCTTAGCATTACATGCCAAAGGATATCAAGTCACAGGAAGTGATGATGTGATTTTTGAACCTTCTAAAGGACGATTGGAAGCAAAAGGATTGTTACCAGAAACGTTTGGTTGGTTTCCTGAAAAAATTACTGCCGATTTAGATGCTATAATTCTAGGAATGCATGCAAAACCAGATAATCCTGAATTGCTAAAAGCGCAAGAGTTAGGTATTACGATCTATTCGTATCCAGAGTTTTTGTACGAACAATCAAAATATAAAACACGTGTGGTGATTGGAGGAAGTCATGGAAAAACAACCATTACATCAATGATTTTACATGTGTTAAACTATCATGATATTAAGGTAGACTATATGGTTGGTGCTCAATTGGAAGGTTTTGATACGATGGTGCATCTTACAGAAGAAAATGATTTTATTGTATTGGAAGGAGACGAATATTTGTCATCACCAATTGATCGCAGACCAAAATTTCACTTGTACAAACCTAATATTGCTTTGCTAAGCGGAATTGCTTGGGATCATATTAATGTGTTTCCTACGTATGAGAATTATGTAGAACAGTTTAAAATCTTTGTAGACTCTATCACTAAAGGTGGAAGCATTAATTACAACGAAGAAGATGCAGAAGTAGTACGTGTCGTAGAAGCTTCTGAGAATCCAATACGTAAGTTAAGTTATAAAACACCTAGCTATAAGATTGAAAACGGCGAAACTTTACTAGAAACTCCAGATGGTTTTATGCCTATTGAAGTGTTTGGGAAACACAATCTCAATAATTTAGCTGGCGCGAAATGGATTTGCCAACATATTGGAGTGGATGAAGAAGATTTTTACGAAGCCATTTCTACATTCAAAGGTGCGAGCAAGCGTTTGGAAAAAATTGCAGAGAAAAATTCCACAGTAGTGTATAAAGACTTTGCACATTCGCCAAGTAAAGTAAAAGCAACAACAAATGCAGTAAAAGAGCAATATGCAGATAGAACTGTTTTTGCTTGTTTAGAATTGCATACCTATAGTAGTTTGAATGCAGAATTTCTAAAAGAATACAAAGGAGCTTTAGATGCAGCAGACAAAGCTGTCGTGTTCTATTCGCCGCATGCAGTGCAAATCAAACAATTAGAAGAAGTTACAGAAGCACAAATTGCAACAGCATTTGAACGTGATGATTTAATCATTTACACAGATCCAGCAAAATTTAAAGAGTATTTATTCAGTCAAAATCTAGAAAAAACTGCATTATTACTGATGAGTTCAGGAAACTATGGCGGATTGGATTTTGAAGAATTTAAACAACATTTACACTAAAATAAAAAAAGTTGCGTTTGGGAATTAACCGAACCAATTAAAACCAATACTTATACTTCATAATTACTTTTTACCAACTTAATAAATTGACTAATTATGAAAAATTACCTTTTGTTAGCGTGTCTAACACTATTCTTTATTTCCTGTTCCTCAGATGATAACACTACTCTTGAATCCGAAGAAAATTTTTATGCCTTAACTGTTGGAAATACATGGGTATATGGGCATCAACGCAGAATAGGTCAATCAGAAGAATTTGAAAATATCAATGTTATTGATTCTGTCAAAATTGTAGATACAGAAGAAATTAACGGAAATACCTTTTTTAAATTTCGCACAAGAACTTCTGGGAATGAATCCAATCAAGCATTTTGCTCACCAAATGGCGAACATTTTGCATACTTTCGAGATTCTATAGGTTATTTAATAGACGATAGAGGGAAAATACATTTTTCTCCAGAAGGCGATACAGAAGAATACGTTTTGAAGACGTTCCCATCTCATCGTTTAATATTTAATCTTTCAGAAGAAAGCGAAGTAGTAATCACACCTGCGGGCGATTTTGATTGTTATTGGATGAATTTATTTATTAGATATGATCCAGATAGTGAACGTTCTATTGGAACAAGTAAATATTATCGTAAGGAAGGAATTGGAGAAGTATTTACAACAACTTCATTCACAAATAATCCAGAACACACCATAGAAAAACGACTTATATCTTACGAAGTTCAATAAGTGTCATTCAAAATTTAAAAAACATACAACGATAAAATGAACTGCTATTTCTGCCATAAATAGCGGTTTATTTCAGGTACATTCAATAGATGTTAGTGTTACCTATATAATGTTGTTAAGAAAAGTCGTCACATCTTGGCGACTTTTTTGTATCAGTTCTTCTTTGGCAATGTTTCTGTCTTTTGCTGACTTATCTTGTGATAATTTAAATTTTCCTTCCCAAGAAGTAATTTCCAATTTAAAACCTACAATATAATCTGCTAAGGTTTGTACTTTGGGACTTTTTTCATCTAAAATATAAGGATCGTCGGTAGTTTCTAAAAAAGAAGTCATGCTTGCTATTGATGAAATTATTGCATCGTTTCCTATAATACGTGTTGCTGTAGCTGCAATATGTACTTTTACATAATTCCAAGTAGGTAATAAACGTTTGTCATATAAATTTGGTGAAATATAACAATCAGGTCCATGAAATATCGCTTGCGCGGGAATATTATCTTGTAGCAATTCAATATGCGGATTGTATTTGTCAATATGTCCAATGAGTGCGCCAAACTCTCCGCAAGATGCATCGTACATTAAAGGAATGTGTGTAGTAAAGATTTTGCTGTCTTTTGCAGAAATTAGTGTTGCTAATGGATACTTTTTGATCGTTTCAACAACATTATTAAAATCTGTTTCTTGATGATGTTTTGGAGGGTACTTCATTATACGTCAAACTGTGTTAAGTGATGGTCTAAATGTTTGTATTGCATTTTTCCCCATTGCTCAGGTGTAAATTTTCCAAACATAGGATGCGCTGGCCAAGCTGTTACTTCTTTGAGTTGGTGAAACTCTGTAACTAATGCAGCAAGTTTTGTTTTCTCGGCAGTTACATCTCTATCTTCACTAATAATAAAATCGCGAACTGTCGGTAAATTTTTGCTCCAAGGTTTATCATTATACATTAATGGTTTGTATAATTTAAAAACTAGTCGTTTCATAAAACCAGGTTTCTTACCACCTAAAAATCGTTGTTCCATAGCAACTTCCAAAGGCATTTGACAATGGTTACACATTTGTCCTACAGACATTTTTCCCCAAGAAGCTGTCGATTCTGGCGTTAAATTTTCTATTCTCGCTTGAATTTCAGCATGTACTTCGGGATCAAATAAAGATTTCATTGTTGATGTTTTTTGTTGTGTGAATACAAAATTAGGTGTGAACTAAAGGTACTGCAAT
This sequence comes from Kordia sp., assembly GCF_965224175.1. Taxonomy (GTDB): domain Bacteria; phylum Bacteroidota; class Bacteroidia; order Flavobacteriales; family Flavobacteriaceae; genus Kordia. The sequence goes on along the minus strand of NZ_OZ245041.1, from coordinate 2,172,066 downwards.
CGTATTAAAACTAAAAAATAAAACTAAAAAAATAACGCTTACACAATTTTTGCTACGCTTATTAATTCATTCTCAGTTTCTAATCAAAAAAAAGCTAGCTTTAAGCAAATTGAGTAAAATGAAAGACACGCATTTACAGTCTATAAAATATTGGTCAGAAGATGATCGACCGAGGGAAAAATTAGCCGCCAAAGGAAAAACAGTATTAAGTGATGCAGAATTATTAGCCATTCTGATTCGATTGGGAAATAAAGATGAAAGTGCTGTATCATTGTCTAAACGCATTCTAGCTTCAGTTGGTGGAAATTTGAATGAATTAGGAAAGCTGTCTGCAGAACAACTAAAAAAGTTTAAAGGTGTTGGACTTGTCAAAGCAATTACAATTATTGCAGCACTGGAACTTGGGAAACGCAGGCAAATAGAAACCAAAGTAGAGCGAAAAAAGGTGACTTCAAGTCGAATGGTGTTTGAAATCATGCAACCAATTATTGGCGAATTGCCACATGAAGAATTCTGGATTATCTACTTGAACAATTCTAACAAAATCCTTAAAAAAATACGCCTAAGCAAAGGCGGAATTACAGGAACACTAGTTGATATACGTTTGGTACTAAAAACGGCATTAGAAGTTGGCGCAGTTGCTATTATTTTAGCACATAATCATCCTTCAGGAACGTTGAGAGCTAGTGCTGCAGACAAAGCGATTACTAAGAAATTGAAATTAGGAGCCGAAAATATTGATATAAAAGTATTAGATCATCTAATTATCACAGAAAAAGAGTATTTTAGTTTCGCTGATGAAAACTTGCTCTAAGTACTTATGTATATCTTTATTGTACATACGAAAAACAGCAAGAGGAAAAAGTTTAAAAGAGTTCTAAATGCTGCTAGTATATACACAGAAAATTACGCCAAGATTACGGTATACATTCAAACACTTAATTACACGAGTACTAGGGATTTCGGTTGATTTTACAACAAAAATTGAAACCTTTATTGCGCACAATGAAGTGAAAATGTCATATGTAAAACAACCACTTGGCGATGAATTTTTTGTACGTTGTCAGGATTTACTGTTTGAACAAGGCGTCGGAGAAGTAGATATTGCTATGCACAAATGGGATGAAACACCTTGTTTCTTTCCTACTGGAGAAAAAAGTACGGTTCCATATGATATTTTTGCAGCAAGTTTTTATTTATTGAGTAGATATGAAGAGTATTTACCATATGTAAAAGATGAACATGGACGTTATACAGCAGTAGAGAGTTTAGCTTTTAAAAATGACTTCCTCAAATTGCCCGTTGTTGATATTTGGTGCCAAAAATTCTTAGCTATATTTCTAGAAAAATTTCCAGATGTTGTTCCAGAGAAACGACAGTTTGTGTACAAACCAATTATTAATGTTCCTGTAGCATATGCGTACAAAAAACGCGGATTAATTCGTGCTTTTGGTGGTTTTATGACAGATATTGTTCGGTTTAAATTTTCACGTTTCATAGATCGTTCAGCGGTATTGTTAGGAATGAAAGAAGATCCATACGACAACTTTGAAGCATTTATTGCCCTGCATAAACAATATGACACCAAAGCATATTATTTTTTCCAAATTGGCGATTATGCAACGTACGATCACAATATATCCATCTATAAAAATGTATTCATTCGCTTGATCAAAAATGTTTCTGACTACAGCAAGGTTGGTTTGCTCGCATCATATGCTTCATTTACAAATGTTGAAAAACTCAAAGTAGAGAAGAAGCGACTTAACATGACGATCAACAAACCTATAAAACGAGCGCGACAACATTACAACATGCTCAATGTGCCACAATTTTATAGAGACTTGATCGATTTAGAATTTTCTGAAGATTTTTCCATGGGCTATCGTGATACTATAGGATTTCGTGCAGGAACCTGCAATCCGTTTTATTTCTATGATATTGGAATGGAAATTCAAACGCCTTTAAAAGTAAATCCTTTTTGCCTGCAATATACTGGTGAATTGGACACTGAAATATTTACAACCGAAATCATGAAAATGGCAACGCAAGTCCAAAAAGTAAATGGTACTTTTGCAGCTGTATTTCACAATGTTGTGCTTTCAGAGCGCAATGTAGCTTGGAAAGAATTGTATATCAATTTATTAAAAACATACAGCAATGCAACAGATAACTGATATTTTCTTTGATTTAGATCACACACTTTGGGATTTTGAGAAAAATTCAGCCTTAACATTTAAAAAAATACTCGAAGAAAGCAATGTTACTGTCAATTTTGAACATTTTTTAGAAGTATACGTGCCTATCAATTTAGAATATTGGCGTATGTTTCGAGAGGAAAGAATTTCAAAAAAAGAATTGCGTTATCAACGATTATCAAAAACATTTAAAGTACTTGAGTTTGAAGCTTCTGATGATTTAATAAATCATTTGTCAGAACAATACATTGCACATTTATCAAGCTTTAACCATCTGTTTGAACATACGCACGAATTGCTACAATATTTACAAGGAAGGTATAAACTTCATATCATTACCAATGGTTTTCGAGATGTGCAACAACGAAAAATAAAAGCTTCTGGGATTTATGATTATTTTGAACATATCATTGATTCTGAAAGTGTACATGTAAAAAAACCAAATCCAAAAATATTTCATCATGCGTTAGAGCTAGCAAATGTAGCTCCAGAAAATGCTTTGATGATCGGCGATAGTTTTGAAGCTGATATTCTTGGAGCAATGGAGGTAAAGATGAATGCAATTCATGTCGATTTTGACAAAAAGTACACACATTTGCTATGTCCAATTGTACGACACTTGTCTGAAATTGAAAAAATGCTGTAATAAAAATAAAAAAGCGTCGTTTTTTTAGATAGATAGTTGTTATAAGAAGGGAAAGTTGTATTTCTTTTTCATGGTGTTGTAAATACATGCAACATCTTATCTTTTGTATTTTTTAGCGAATGATAATTAATTGAAAATCTCTATTTCAAATACATTTGATACATACGTAAACTAAAATCTGATTCTTTGATGTTAAAAAAAATTGCTCCATTACTATTTCTATTCATTGTGGCATCCTGTGTAAAAGATGTCGACTTTGAGCAAGCAGAAGATATTTCAATTTCTCCTGTCTTGGAATCAAGTTTACTCTTTTTTAACTTTCCTGCTTCACAATTTTCAGAGCCTACAGGAACTGCAATCGTAACAGAAAGTGATGATTTGGAGTTTGATATTTTTAATGATGAATTTCTTCGTGATAATTTAATCAGAGCCGAATTCTTTTTTGAAACCACCAATTCAATTGATCGAAATTTTAGAGCAGAAGTATTTATGTACGATACAAACGATCAAATTACACATGCTTTTTCGTTTGGCGTTATACCTGATGGAAATAATGAAGTAATCACAACACATACCGAAGTATTTGAAGATGCATTATTAGAAGAGTTGAAGAATACTGTACGTATTGAATTTATATTAAGCGTATTTCCAAGTCCAACAGGAATTCCACTTGATGCCTCAAGTATCGGAAATATAAAAATGCGCTCCAAAGCAACTTTATTTTTTCAAATAGACAACGAATAATTAACGCCTAATTTTTTGAAAAGACTCTGTATCATATTCTTATTAGTTTCTTGTTTTGTAACTGCACAAAACAAGCAATTACTGTATAATTATACAGATATTCCACAGTCTTTATTATTAAATCCGGGTGCAGAAGTAAATTATAAATGGCATGTTGGAATTCCGTTGCTTTCACACATTCACGCTAGTGCTGGAGCTTCTGGTGTTTCTGCGTATGATTTGTTTGCAGATAATGGAATCAATTTTAATGAAAAACTGAGAAGAGTTGTCTATAATTTAGATCGAAATGATTACTTCACCATAAATCAGCAATTAGAAATTTTTAGTGGTGGATTTGCCTTTGGAAATTCTTATGAACCCAATAAATATTTATCTTTCGGTTTGTATCAAGAATTAGACGCACATTTTTATTATCCAAGAGATTATGCAATTCTTGCCTATGAAGGTAATCGTAATAACATAGGTCGCGAATTTGATTTGAGTGATTTGAATGGAAAAGGTGAATTATTGTCTGTGTTTCATGTTGGATTGACAACAAAATTGAATAAAAAATGGACCTATGGTTTTCGTGGAAAAATCTATTCGAGTTTACTCAATTTTAAATCAACAAACAATCGTGGAAGTTTTGTAACTACCGAAGGCACAAATAATTTTTACAATCATACATTCGATTTAGATTTAGAATTACAAACTTCTGGATATGCTTCTTTAATTGATTTGGATAATGATGGACAAAACGATTGGAATGCAAAAGCCATCAAAGAATTGCGCAAGCGTGTGCTTTTTGGAGGAAACCTAGGTTTAGGTGTTGATTTTGGGTTCACCTATCACCCAAAAGAACAATGGACGGTTACAGGAAGCGTGCAAGACTTAGGATTTGTCTATCATACTAAAGACGTTGAAACTTATACGCTGAAAGGTCAATATACATTTGAAGGAATCAATCCGTTATTTCCTAATAATGGATCTGGGCAAACTGCCGATGAATATTGGCAAGAGATTTCAGATACTTTTGAAGATTTATTCGAACTAGATACAATTTCAAACAATTATGTTGCATGGCGTTCTCCAAAATTAAATGGTTCTGTTTCGTATAAATATAGTAAGAAAGTATTGAAAGAATGTAATTGCACGGCAGAAGATGGTGATTATTTAAATGAAGTTGGTTTGCAATTATTCGCCATTGGAAGGTCAAGAAGACCACAATTTGCAGTAAGTGCTTTTTATTACAGAAGATTATTTAGTTTTTTAAGCGGAAAAATAACGTATACAGCTGATGGCTTTTCAAAAACAAACGTTGGTGTCGGTTTGTCATCGCACATAGGAAATGTGAATTTTTACATCATGGCAGATAATCTTTTTGAATATCAAAATCTTGCCAAAGCCAATTATGCTTCGCTACAACTAGGATTTAATTATATTTTTCCAGCAGAGAAAAAGTAGCGGATTCCAATAAAATTCTTAATTTGGAAGCCTAAATAGAAAAAATAGAAGTTTATGAAACGTTTTTTGGCAAGTGTAGTTTTTCTTTTGATCACATTTTCTTGTTTTTCACAAGATTTAAATAGCTACAAATATGTTGTAGTTCCTTATAAATTTGACTTCTTAAAAAAGCATGATAAATATCGTGTTAATACGCTCATGCGCCATTTATTTAAAAAGGAAGGTTTTAAAGTGATATATGATAATGAAGACTTCCCAAAAGACTTGGCTGACAATAGATGTTTAGGTCTGTACTCCGACCTCAATAATGATTCAAGCATTTTTACAACAAAAATGTCTATTATATTACGTGATTGTTCTAATCAAGTTGTGATGGAAACTGCTTTCGGACGCTCTAAAATAAAAGCCTATGAGCAAGGATACAATCAAGCGATACGAAGAGCTTTTGAAGATATTAAAGCCAAAAATTATTCGTACCAGCCAAAAGCAGAAGAAATTGTTGAAGTAGTAGAAGTGGAAGAAATTGTAGAGACTCCACAAAAAGTTACACCTACAAAGCAGGAAATAAAAGAACCTGTTGAAGAAATTGTAGAGGAAATAACTGAAGTAAAAGAGTCTGTAAAAACTATGCCAGCAAACATAAATGGAGTGTTGTATGCACAACCTATAGAAAACGGATATCAGTTAGTTGATAGTACGCCAAAAGTTGTTATGATTTTACTAAAAACAGGCGTTCCAAACGTATATTTAGTAAAAGGTCAAGATGCTTCTGTGTACAAAGAAGACGGAAAATGGATGCTATCTAAAGCTACGAGTGGCGGAAATAAAAAGTCTGTACTGAATATTAAATTCTAATAATCATATTTATCTTTCCAACGGTTCTTTAAGAAATCTCGCATGCTTTTTTCGCGTGCGCTGCTTCCAGGTTCGTAAATTTTAGTATTTGAAATTTCATCTGGTAAGTATTCTTGTGCAACAAAGTTATGATTGTAATCATGAGAATATTTATAATTTTCTCCATATCCTAAATCTTTCATCAACTTTGTTGGCGCATTTCTTAAATGTAATGGAATTGACAAATCGCCAGTTTCACGTACAATTGCCTGTGCTTTTTTAATTGCCATATACGAAGCATTACTTTTTGGAGATGTTGCTAAATATACTGCGCATTGACTTAAAATGATACGTGCTTCAGGATATCCAATAATAGAAACTGCCTGAAACGTGTTTGTTGCAATGACCAATGCTGTCGGATTGGCAACTCCGATGTCTTCACTTGCAGAAATTAACATTCTTCGCGCAATGAACTTTACATCTTCGCCACCTTCAATCATTCTTGCTAGCCAATATACAGCAGCATTTGGATCGCTTCCGCGGATAGATTTAATAAAAGCCGAAATAATATCGTAATGCTGTTCGCCAGTTTTGTCATATAAAACTGTGTTTTTTTGCACACGACTAAGTACCAAATCATTTGTAATGACAATTTTGTCTTTTCCTTCCGAATTGATCAATAATTCAAAGATATTTAGCAATTTTCGGGCATCACCACCAGAGAGTTTTAATAATGCTTCTGTTTCTTTGAGTGTAATTTGTTTCTTGTTGAGTTGTATATCTTCTTTGATAGCGCGTTGAAGTAATTTTACTAAATCGTCTTTTCCAAAAGGATTCAATACATATACTTGACAACGAGATAGCAATGCGGGAATTACTTCAAAACTCGGATTCTCAGTAGTAGCTCCAATCAAAGTAACCCAACCTTTTTCTACAGCTCCTAAAAGTGAATCTTGCTGTGATTTACTAAATCTGTGAATTTCATCAATAAAGAGAATTGGATTTTTTGCCGTGAACAAACCGTTTTCTTGTTTTGCTCTTTGAATAACTTCACGGACTTCTTTTACACCAGAACTAATAGCACTTAATGTATAAAATGGACGTTGCGAAGTTGTAGCAATAATATTAGCCAAGGTTGTTTTTCCTGTTCCAGGCGGTCCCCAAAGTAGGAGAGAAGGAATAATTCCTTGTTCTATTTGACGTGTAAGCACGCCCGTTTTTTCACCAACAAGATGCTCTTGACTTATATATTCTTCTAATGTTTTCGGACGAATGCGTTCAGCTAAAGGTTCATTCATGCTGTAAAAATAAGTGATTTCCTTAAATTATACATGAGAAGTTTTTAGAAGATACTGCAACTACAAAAATAAAGTTTTACAAACGCTGTTGAAGCTTTCCAATACAGTAATGTTCTTCAAACGAAGGTGACAATTTTTCATGTGATGAAACCTTGGCTGATTTTTTGACTACTGCTTATTATATGAAACCTAAACAACATCCTTTTGTATTTACGCCAGAAGTTTTTCTGATACCATTCATTTTTATTTTTTCGATTTGGTTGGTGTATTGGAGTGAAATTCGATTTGGATTTCGTTTCAATGATTATGGTGTTTACCCAAGAACTTTTAAAGGATTACGTGGTGTTATCTTAAGTCCGTTTATTCATGGAAGTCTACGGCATCTTTGGAATAATACAATTCCGCTTTTTTTATTAAGTTCAGCTGTTATTTACTTTTACAGATCGCAACGTTGGACTATTTTTTTGATAGGATTATTTGGTTCAGGAATCATTACTTGGCTCATAGGAAGAGAAGCCAATCATATAGGCGCTAGTGGATTTATCTATGTATTAATGAGTTTTATCTTTTTTAAAGGTGTAATCACGCGTTATTATAGATTTATTGCTTTATCGCTAATTGTGATGTTTATTTATGGAGGAATGTTGTGGTATTTGTTTCCTATAGAACCACATATTTCTTGGGAAGGTCATTTAGGCGGATTCATTACAGGTTTTTTACTAGCAGTTTTTCTACCAGTTGTATATACCAAAGAAACCTATGATTGGGAAAAAGAAGAATTTGATCCAGAAGATGATCCTTTTATGCGTCATTTTGATGAAAATGGTAATTTTATTGAAACATTACCAGATGAAGTAGAGGAGAAGCCAGAGATGGCAACTCCAATGAAAATAAATTATATTTATGTAAGTACTTCTAAAGAGTCAGAAGAAGAATAAGCACTAGCTACGTTGGCGCACAATTTCATACAAAAAAGCACCACAGGCCACAGAAACATTTAAAGAAGCAATTTCACCAAGCATTGGTAATTTTGCTTTGTGATCTACAATTTTTAAAACTGAAGGAGATACTCCTTTTCCTTCTGATCCCATTACTATAGCAACAGGAACTGTAAAATCAACATCATATAATGTATGTTCCGCTTTTTCGGTAGCTGCAATTATTTGCACTCCTGAACTTTGTAAATGATAGATAGCATCTTTAATGTGATCTACTTTACAAATAGGCATTTTAAAAATCGCTCCAGCAGAAGTTTTTACTGCATCTGCATTGACTGGAGCACCACCTTTCTTTTGAATGATGATACCATCAACTCCTGTACATTCAGCAGTTCTGATAATAGCTCCAAAATTACGTACATCACTTAGTTGATCTAAAATTAAAAATTTTGGAGTTCTTCCTGATTCAATAACATTTAACACCAAAGTATCCAGATCATGAAATTCAACAGGAGAAATAAGAGCAATAACACCTTGATGATTTTTTTTAGTAAGTCTGTTTAGCTTTTCGGGCGGAACAAACGAAGTGCTGATTGCGTTAGTACGTAAAAGTTGGTCTAATTCATTAAATAGATCACCTCTAAGGCCTTTTTGAATGAAAACCTTATCAATTGTACTTCCAGAGTTTATAGCCTCTATAATGGCTCTGATACCAAAAATTTGTGTGTTATTATTTTGCATGGAACAAATATAAAATAAAAAACCACCCAATTGGGTGGTTTTTCATATGTATTATTAAGATACTTTTTATTGTCTAACTAATACTACATCAACAGTAATTCCTCCGAAGAATCCACCGTTTATAGAGTATGTGAATACTCCTCCACAACGATCGAATGTTCCATTACCACCAAGGTCAAAATCACCAAAGTCGTCTTCGTCATCATTTCCAGTGATTGTAACATTACCTGAGTTATCAACTTCAGCAATCGCTGCATATACTAATGAGTCTTCGAAACCTGCATTACCAGTTGCCCAAGCAATAAAGTTTGGTCCCCATGCAGTATCCATTTCCCACTGGTTACCAACTCCGTCTACTGGAGTTAATTCCGCAGTAAAGTTAGGAGCAACAGCTCCACCAAATGCAGGAACAACAACACTAGTAGATTCGTAAGTACCAGTTAAGTCATAAAGATTCATATTTACAGTATAGCTAGTTGGCTCTGAGTCATCACTCAATCCAACAGTAATTCCATCTCTGTTTGTAGAAGTTAATACTACGTTGAATACAACATTAGAATTGTAAACAGCATCATTATCAACACCTAATCTGATTGTACCTCTGTTTGTATCAGCAGGAACGAATACAATACCAGCATGTGTAATAAAAGAGTCTGGATTTAAACCAGAAACTCCTTCTAGTTGATAAGTAATTCTTAAATCACTTTTATTAATAGGCGCTGTTAATTGTACTGGAATTTCAATAACACTTAAAGGGTTATCTAAATCTGGACAGTCAATATCTGAGATAGAAATGTTAGCAGATGTATCGAAATCGAAAAAACGAACCCATCCATACTCAAGATCATTTGAAAATCTTCCAGAACCATCGTCACTAGTACAACTAGCTACGACGATTAAAACAAGTATATATATTATTTTTTTCATTTGTTCTTTTTATTGTTTTGTTAATGTGAAGTTTTGTGTAGACGCAGCTCCACAAGAACCTAATGGATCAGATGTATAGTTTACAGTATGAACAGTATCATCAGCTAAATCATAAGCTGAGTTATTAGCTCCAGCTTCTGTGATGATAAATCCTGGTCCACCTTGTTGACATGTTACGTTGATATCTACATCATCAATAATGTATAAGAAACATTTAAGGTTAAGAACAACATCTACATCTCTAGCAACTCCTGTTCCTGGTAAGAATTCAGCAGTAAAGATTCTTGCAGTATCATCATCTGGATCAATAGATAAATTAACTGGGACATCTACTCCAAAGTTTCCATCAGAATCAGTAAGTAGATAATTTCCTACTAAATAAGTAGCAGGGATTGGACATACTTGAAAAATGCTAATTTCTAATTGTTGTGTACTTACAACACCGTTATCAAAACTATCTAACTTTAAAGTTAATGTTTCTGGAGTTGTTTCTACTCCGTTATCAAAACCATCAATAACTAAATCTCCGAAATAAGAATTTGCAGGGATTGTTACAGAAGATGGTAAAGAATACGTTACAGGATCAGCTGTTGAAGCATCAGCTACTACAGATATAGTTACCGTTCTATCTTGACCAGATAAAGTACTAGATCCGATAGGAACGATTAACTGACCTGTTTGGTCTACTAAGATTCCTAAATCAGCACTTGTTCTACTAAAGTAAGCTAGAATCTGAGAAGAATCAGTTGTATTTGAATCATATATTGGTGATTCTGTTTCCTCACATGATGTGAACATGAACAAAGCACCTATGAAAAGTATTACTATTTTTTTCATTACTTTATTTTTTTTATTGATTAGTATCCTGAATTCTGAACCACGTTAGGGTTTGCATTGATTTCAGCTTGAGGTATTGGGAATGTAAATTTCGCAGATGATACTGGAACTGCACATGGGATACCTCCTGGACAATCAGCAGCATCTCTAGTAATACCTTCGTTTAAGATGTTTCTATATCTTTTGATATCGATGTATCTTTTTCCTTCAAAACAGAACTCTAATCTACTTTCTTCTTTAATTGCAGTAATAGCTTGGTTTAAAGAAGTATAAGGAGAAGTTGTTTGAGGCGTACCAAATCTTGCAGATCTGATTGCGTTAACATCTGCAGAAGCAGCAGCGAAATCAGGAGCCGCTTTTCTAGCGTTAGCCTCAGCTCTTATTAAGTAAGCTTCAGAAGCTCTCATTGCTTTGTAATCATTAATGTAGTTAGTATCTGCTCCTGCAGGATACTTTCCAATAACTAATGAAGGAGGTGTAGCACCTGGATCACTAGCAGCATCAAGATTTACTGAACGACGAACATCGCCTGGTGCAAAAGCTGCAAACAAACCAGTTGACATTTCAACAAAGTTTCCACCAGTACCTGTAAAGATCCAGTTTCCAGCAATGCTAGCATTGTTACCTTGAACATTGTCAAATTTGAAAATTACCTCAGTTGTATCAGTATCTCCATTGAACATTCCAGCATATTGAGTTTGGTCAGCTAATGGGAAACGAGAAATAATTGTATTTGCATTTGCAATAGCAGTAGTATAATCTCCACTGTATAATGCTACTCTAGCTCTCAAGAAAGTAATGAAGTCTGGAGTTGCAAAGTTAATATCAGTTGAACTAGCAGGCATTAAGCTTGCAGCTAACGTAAGGTCATTTTCGATCTCAGTTAATACTTCTCCAACAGTTTGTCTAGCTGGGAAGTTAGTAGTAGAAACTGTGTTTTGGTAATATACACCTAAAGCTGAAGCATTCATTAAATCTTCTGCATAGTATACTAATAAGTCATGGTGTAAATAAGCTCTGAAAGCATAGCATTGAGCTAATACATTGTTGTAAGTATCAGTATCTGCAGTTGAAGGAGTAATTGAAGCTGCACCAGCTAAAACACGATTAAAGTTGTTAATAGCATTGTATCTATCTCCCCAAGTTCCTTGGTCACCTGTTTGAGAGTTTAAGATTTGGTTTATCAAGTTTAATTGTTGTCCTCCATTGTCGGCACCTAATCTAGCATTATCTGTAAAGATAGAGTTAAAAGCGATTAAACTTGCTTGTCCACCTCCACGGTTTATACTATTAATTGCTCCACGTAATCCTGATTCTAAATCAGATACACTCTGATAAGCGGTTTCTTCAACCAAACTATCTACCGGAAAACGTTCTAATTGATCATCACAACTTACTGTGAAAAGTAAGGTAACAATAATTGGTATTAGAAAATATTTTTTCATTTTTTATTTTTTAAAAGTTTAAGTCAAATCCTAAAGAGAAAGTTCTTGGAACTGGATAATCGAAGAAACCAGTACTCTGGTTACTTTCAGGATCAAATCCTCTCCATTTTGTCCATGTTACTAAGTTAGTACCCTGAACGTAAACTCTCATTCCAGATAAGATATTTGTTTTTTCTAAGATTTTAGAATCAACTGTGTATGATAATGTAACGTTTCTTAAACGTAAGAATGATGCATCCTCAATGTAACGATCTCCATCAACAGCACGTAAACCTCCAAATGATAATGCAGGAATATCTGTTACTTGTCCTGGAGTAGTCCATGCGTTTAATAATGAAGTTGACTGGTTAGCGAATCCTGCTAATCCTGAATCTTCAACAATTGCTAATGAACTGTTTTGTCTGTATCTGTCTGCTACGAATGAGAATAAAGAACTTAAAGTAAATCCTTTGTAAGAGATGTCAGCTCCGAAACCTCCAGTGTATGTAGGATCAAAGTTTTTATCTAAGTATACTGCGTCATCTGGGTTGAAAACGTTAGTTACATTTCCGTTTATATCAAGATAAAGAGGTTGTCCATTTGATGGATCAACTCCAGCCCATCTTACTTGGTGCCATGTGTTTGCTGCACGTCCTTCTGCAACACGTAAGTTGTTACCTGTGAATCCACCTGGTAAGCTTTCAACTTTGTTTTTGTTGTAGTTACCATTTCCGTGTACTCTTACAGACCATGGGTTTGTAGCAGACTTTCTTAATACATCATAAGAAATTTGTAAATCAACACCTGTGTTACTCATATCAGCAACGTTTGCTGTAACTTGGTTGTAACCAGTTCCTGAAACAGATAATAATTTTTGAGAGAATAAGTCTTCTGTTAAGTTTCTGTAGAAATCTAATTCTCCAGATAATCTGTTATTCCAGAATCCAAAACTTAAACCAACGTTTAACTGGTTAGAAGTTTCCCACTTAATGTTCTCATCAACTAACGTACCTAAGTTGTATCCAGTACCTAATTGGTAACTTGGACCTGCGTTTACAGTTTGAAGACCTTGGTAACGGCTTCCAACGTTTTGGTTACCTACAACTCCATAACTAGCTCTAAGTTTTAAAGTAGAAATAAAATCTACATCACTCATAAAGTCTTCGTTGTCGATATTCCATCTACCTGCAACCGACCAGAATGTACCAGTTGGGTTTTTAGGGAAACGAGATGTTTGGTCACGTCTAATTGTAGCATCAAAACCATATTTTCCGTCCCAGTCTAAACCAACAGTTGCGAATACAGAAGCTAAAGCAATTTCAGTTTCTGATGATCCAACACCTGGAACATAAGGGAATGCTCTTTCAGTTAAGTCAATAACACCATCATTGTTTGCGTCATCATCTTCAAAAGTGTTTCCAGCAGTGAAACCGCTACCAGAACCTGGTAAAGCAGGGTTTAAACCGAAAGCTTGGAAGTTAGCATTTTGTGTGTTAGAGTAGTTGTACTCTCCATATATACTAGCAGTTAAATTTAACTTGTCAGTAATGTCATTTTGGTATCTTAAGAAAGCATTTGTAATAAAGTTAGCATCTCTAAAGAAGTTCTCAAATTGAGTACCTTTTTGCTCTGCAGCCTGAGAAGGAGTGATTAAACCTCTAATACTTCCTGGAGCAGTTATAAATAATGATTCGATGTTTGTATAATCGATACCTACAGAACCACCAATTGTTAAATTCTTTGCAAAGTTGTAATCAGCAGAAATACTACCTACAGCTTTAAATTCACTTTCTTGGTCTGTATTTAATCTAGCAGTGTTTAATGCAAGGAATGGAGTGTTTAAGAATCCGTTAGGGTTATCAAATGATCCATCATTATTAATTGCTTCACTTCTTCTAGTACCAACAATGTTTAAGCTTCCGTCAGGATTGTATGCATTTAAATAAGGTAATCCAATGTAAGGAACAATGAACGGGTTGTCTAACTGACCACCTGTGTTATTTCCTCTGGCAGCATCTACGATAAAGCTACTTACTGAGTAGTTTAATGTTAATGTAGTTGCATAGTTGAATTTCTTGCTATCAGAACTTCCGTTAAAGTTATTTCTGAAAGAAAAACGCTTTAAATCACTACCTAGTGTAATACCTTCTTGCTTGTAGTACTGAAGCGATGTATATGAACTAGTGTTTTCATTACCTGTAGAAACACTTAATTCGTGAGATAAAGTTGTTCCTTGTTGGAAGAAGATATCTGACCAATTTGTGTTTGTTTGTGCTGAAATAGCAGCAATTTGAGTATCAGTTAAAGTATCTCCAAATTGTCCTCCTGGTAATAAATCTCTTTGAAAAGTAAGGAATTGACTAGCATTCATTACTTCAAATCTTGTCTTAGGCTTTACAGCAACACCATAAAGTGTTCTATATTGAATGTTAACTCCAGAACCTTTTTTACCTTTTTTAGTAGTTACGATTACTACCCCACCAGCACCTCTGTTACCGTAAATTGCGGTAGCAGCTGCATCTTTCAATACAGATAAAGATTCGATGTCGTTTTGGTTTAAACTTCTAAAGTTATCTTGATCTACTGGTACACCATCAATTACGAATAATGGCTCAATATCACCTTGTAATGAGTTACGACCTCTAATGATAATCGTACCTGATTGACCTGGTTGACCTGATCCTGTGTTCACACTAACCCCAGCTGCAGCACCCTGAAGTACCTGGTCTAAAGAGTTAATAGGAACTTGCTCAATAGTTGATCCATCAACAGTTGCAATCGCAGATGCTACTTTAGCACTGTTTACAGCTCCACCATAAGCGACAACTGTTACAGCTTCTAAAGCTTCACCTTGCTTTAATTGTACATTGATAGTAGCAGATGAAACTTTAACTTCTTGGCTAGTAAATCCTACATAACTAAAAACAAGCGTCTGCCCGTTGTTAGCTTTAATAGAGTAGTTACCGTCGAAATCAGTGGTCTTACCTGTGTTAGTACCTTTAATCAAAACAGTTGCTCCTGGTAACGGCATACCGGTGTCATCGGTTACTGTACCTGAGACAGTCTGTTGTTGTGCAAACAGAATCTGCACAAATAACGCTAGGAATAGCGTTAAAATTCCACTAAACTTTGTTCTCATTTTTTTAATTTATTTGAATTAGCTATCGCCAAAAATCCTAATTATATGTTAATAATCCAATTTTTTTTTCTTAAAAATACTTATTCATGCTAAGTTTTTTTGAAAAATGACACTTATTTTATGTCTGTAAACAAAGGTATACGTGTAGAAATGAGGGTGATGCAGAAGTTGTAATCATTGAATTATCAAAATGATACAGTTTTGTTAAATATTTATGAAATTGAGAAAATATAGAGTTAAACCTTCTATTTCTTGTATTTACAATCTTTTTGTTGAAATTCGAGTGAGTTAAATATCTCTTTATTTGGAGTGTAGCTTATTTGTTTTATAAGGAAGATGGAAATTCGCAAAAATTAGGCGAAAAAAAACAGCCTTTGATTTAAATCAAAGGCTGTCTATATTATTTACTAGATTTGTGTTAGTATCTAGTGTTTCTAGTTAAATTTGCTTAGTCTTAGTCTGGACATGCATTTAATAACTCTCCTTCTCTTGGTCCATTAGCAAAGCTACCGTCTCCTACACCTTCGTCCAAAATCACAGAACCAGTTGGATCAGTTAGTGTATATAAATTTTCACCTTCCCAATTTCCTGCTGTGTATGTGAAAGTGAAAATAGCTGTACCTACAGGAATGTTAATAGTTTCAGTTCCTCCAGTACCTGCAGCAGCAAATTCTGATGTTACACCATCAATGTTCACTGTGATTGCACCACCGTTCCATCCATCACCAAATAAATCAGTCATAGATAATGTCCAATCTCCAGCTACAGGAGCAACTAAACATACTACAGGTGAAACAAATGTATGATCTGCAGACTGATTGTCAAAGTTTGCACTTACGTCAGAATATGTTCCGTTTGCATTTGTTAGCGCTAATCTGAAATTGAAGTTATCTCCACCTTCTAGATCATCAAGGGTTAATCCTAAAGTTGATAAAATAGTGCTCCAAGCAAAATCTAAGCTAAATGAAGGGAATTCACCGTCATTGTTAAATTCACTTGATTGGACAGTTGCGAATAATGCTTCATCGGCATTTGTATTTTGTCCTGCAAAGCTTACATAAAAGTCAACTCTAGTTACATCTCTACCTGCGTCAAGTGAGTTAACTACATAACTTTTGCTAAATCCACTTAAAATAGCAGGTGTAATATCAATTTTATTGATAGATGTCAAGCCATTTGTAGCAGTTTCAGATGCAAATGGAAGTCCTGTTACGATTAAGTCATCAAAATCAACAGGGAGCGTGTCATCATCTGTACAGCTGTAAAATGTTACAAGTACAGCGCTCAGCATGAATATTGTTTTTATAAATTTATTTTTCATAATTCTTTCTTTTATTGAATAAATCCTGCAGGATTATTATCCCAGAATACTTGAACAGCAAGTCCTGGCTTCTGAGTAATATTTATATTTCTATCAACCGTTACATTTGGATATAGGAATGATCTTGGGAATGTACTTGTTCCTAATAAAGTAGGTTGTAAGTTTCCAGGAGCACCAGTTCTTCTGTAAAGGTTGTATCCTTCAACTCCGTTTCCGTACATTGCTAACCAGTATTCTTTTCCAATAATATTCATTCTTTCATCATTACTACCAGCAGCCATGTATGCAGTCATTACATCATTAACGTATGTATCAATTGCAGCAGCATCTGAAATGTTAGTGAAGTCACCAGGATTAGGTAAAAATCCAGTTACTGTAGCCATAGATGATCTGATTCCTTGCTCTAACATGGCAGCGGCGTCATCAGAAGTTCCTAGGTATAATGCAGCTTCAGCTCTCATGAAATATACAAATGAATCCATCATGATTGGCCAAATACCAGCTCCTTGAAGTCCGTCATTGTCGTCAATACCATCAGCGTCATTGTCGTCAAAACGACCTCCAACTGGATATACTCCAAATGTTGTTCTTTTTGCATTATCTGGTGGAATTCCTTCTGCGTTTGCATGATCTCTACCCCAGTATCCGTCACCACGTCCAAATAATGAACAGAATGGTAATGGAACTGCTTGCATTCCGTCAATTGCAGCATAAGTGCTAGGTCTTGGGTCATTCCAACAGCTAATTTCATTGTCTAAAGTTGCTGGGTCCGTTGGGAATGCATTTACTTGTCTATAAATATAGTATCTTAATCTTGGGTCGTCACTTCCTTTTTCTTGAGTAAGTGCCCACATTAAGTAATTAGGAATATATTCACCTGTATTTGCGGCTAAATATTCTTCAACAAAGTATGGGTGTCTACTTTGAGGATTTATTGATGTACCAGAAGTCCATTTGAAATCTTCAGAACTAGCAGTGATAATATCTCCGTCAGTAAGTAAAGCATTGATTCCTGCAGTTGAACCAGCAGGGTCAATTAACCTTCTGTTTAAGTAGTATTTAAGTTTTAGTGTATTTGCTAATTTAGTCCAGTTTGGCATTGTGTTGCTTCCACCTTCGCTGTAGTATAAATCATTAAAACCAGGAGTATTTCCATCAATATTAGCAAAATCTGCTAATGCTAAGTCTAACTCCGCTAAAGCAGCGTCATATACATCAGAACCAGAATCAACATTTGGGAATACTACACCTGAGTCACCTTGTAAAGCTTCACTGTAAGGTACATCTCCAAAATAATCAACTAAAGTCATCATTGTGTATGCTCTTATGATTCTAGCAACCCCAATGTGTCTTACACTACCTGAGTTTGTAGCAATTGGAATTAATGCTTGTACTTCATTAAGTATGTTAGCATATGCAGTTGTCCACATACCGCTATTGCTAGCGTTTGTGTTATTGAAATTTACGTCATACTCATCAAACATGTACTCTAAACGTACAGCTTCTGCTCCTGATTCGGTAGCGTCTTCAAAAAATTCCGAAAGCTGGAATTGAATGAAATTTAAATTCGAATCCACATCTAATGCGTCGGGAGTCGGTAAATTTGGATCTACTAGTAAGTCTAACTCTGTGGTTTCACAAGAGAATACAAGTATTAGACCTAGCAACCAAAATAATTTGTTGTTTTTTATTTTCATTGTTAATTTTTTTAGAATGTTACTTTTACGCTCATACCGTATCTTCTCGAGTTCCAAGAAGTTAAATAGTCAAATCCTTGAGAGTTACCAACACCTAAACTGTTTAATTCAGGATCGTAGTTTACACTATCAGGAGTATTAAATGCTTTTACAAATAAGTTTTGTCCAGAAAGTGTAAATGATACATTACCAAAAGGAGTTCTATCTAACCATTTTTTAGGAAGTCTATAGCTAATAGCAGCTTCTCTTAATCTGATGTGCGTAGCATCATAGATTAATAATTCGTCAACTCCAAAACCAATATTATTAAAGTATGCCTCAGTAGCAGTTACTTGAATATCGTTTGGTTGTCCTGTAGATTGACGTACACCTGGTAATACAATACTTTGTGTTCTGTCGAAATCAGTATCTTCAACTAATCCTCTACCTACTAATGCACCTACAGTAGTAGCATAGATGTCTCCACCTTTTTGGTATTCCCACTGCATATTTAAAGTCCAGTTTTTCCAAGTGAACCCTGTGTTTACAGTTGTAAACCAATCTGGGTTTGGATCTCCAATTACACCATTTTCAGGATCTTGAATCCAGTATCCGTTTTCGTTTACTAAACGATTTCCTTGATCGTCTCTTAAAACTCTTCCTCCAACAATAACACCTAATGGTTGTCCATTAATAGCGGCATTTGCAGGAGTAGCGAAGATACCTCCATAAAGGATTTGCTCTCCGTCATCAAGACCTTTAACTTCACTTTCGTTTTGAGTGAAGCTACCAGTAAGTTTAAATTCGAAATCTTCTGTTCTTACAGGTGTAATATCGAATCCAATTTCAAAACCTTTGTTTAATACGTTACCAATGTTAGTAAATGTACTTGTATATCCTGTTTCAGGAGCTAATGGTCTTTGAATAATTTGGTCTTCAGTATCTCTGCTATAGTATGTGAAGTCTAAACCAACTCTGTTGTCTAAGAATCTTGCTTCAACACCAAATTCAAGCTCTTTAGAAAGCTCAGGCTTTAAGTCTGGGTTTGGTAAGAAGTTAGGAACACTTGTGGTAACAGTTCCATTTCCTGCAGCAGTTTGAAAGATGTTTGGTACTAAAGAAATAACACCTCTTGTATTATAAGGTCCTGGGAAACCAGGAGAAGTACCGTAACCAGCTCTAAGCTTTAAGAAATTTAATCCATTTTTAGAACGTAATCCTTCAAATGCAGAAGTGGGAACAAATGACATACTCACACCAGGAGAGAACTGAGATCTGTTTTCTTGCTCTAATGTTGAGTTCCATTCGTTTCTTAACGATGTATTTAAATATAAGAAGTTTTTGTAAGACAATGTTCCAGAAACATATGCGGCAACGTTATTTTGCTCACTGAATGTTTGGTATGTTTGGTTGTTGTCTGCAAAAACAGTTCCTTCAATAATAGTACTAGAGTTACTGAAGTTCAAGTGATTCCATAATCCGTAGATAATTTGATCTCTACTCTCAGAACCATCACGCTCAAAAATTTGACGCTTTGTAGTTGCTCCAAATGTTGCTTGAACTGCAAAATCTTCATTGATTTCTTTATCAAGAGATGCTAAGATAGAGTGATCCCAAATAGTAAATCTTTCAGAAGTAGTCTGTAAGTATCCGTTTGGATGAAGACCATCATTAGAACCTTTGTTAATTACACGTCTTGATCTTGTATTTTGACTATCAATTCCTAAACGATACGATAATGTTAACCAATCAGCAGCTTCATAAGAAGTTACAAAGTTAGTAAATACACGATCAGTACTGTTTCTGTCTTGTGTGTTGTTTAATACCCATGCTGGGTTTGTACGGTCATTTCCACCTCTATACCAAATACTTTCTCCTGTAATAGGATGTTGGTTTGGTAATGTAATATCCACACTACGTGGTAAATAAAGAATATTCCATACAGAAGCGATACCTCCAGTACCAGCAGTAGAAGACGTAACGTCACTACCAGTAGAAGCATCTGTAAATGGACTTCTAATATCTGTCTTAGCTAAACTAATTTTACCAGATACAGTAAATTTGTTTGACATTTTGAAAGTTCCACCAACTGAGAAGTTATCTCTTCGTAAGCTGTTATTTGGAATAAATGATTGATCGTCTACGTGTGCATAAGAAGCATTGAAGCTTCCTTTGTCTGAAAATGCACCAGCAACATTTATGGAAGTACTAGCAATAGTACCTGTTTTAAAGTATTCTTTTTGGCTATCATAAGCTCTGTACTCAACATTTTGAGCATCTAAGTCAGGTCTATTTGGGAATAAAACAGATGGCTCAACACCAAAATTGTTTACAATAGAAGTTCTGAATGCATTGTCAATTGTAGCTTGACTATCAAAACGTGCTCCCCAGTTGCTAAAGAATGCTCCGTATACGTTTTGGAAACCGTTACCCCAAGTGTTTTGGTAATCTGGTAAAACGATACTGTTGAAGAAAATTGACTGATTTACAGTAACCTCCATCTTTTTGTTAGCATCTTTTCCTGTTTTTGTAGTAATTAAGATAACACCGTTACGACCTTCACCACCATAAAGAGCAGTTGCACTTAAACCTTTTAAGATACTAACGCTTTCAATGTTATTTGGATCAATATCAGCAAATCTACTACTTACGTTACCAGATTGGAAGGCTCCAGAACTTGCAGATTGGTTTGCTCCACCTGATGACCCATCAAATGGTACACCATCTACAATGAAAAGAGGTTGATTTCCACCAGTAATAGATGATTGTCCTCTAATAATGATGTTAGAACCACTACCAGAAACACCTCCAGAACCAGTAATTCTTACCCCAGAAGCCTTACCACGTAATATCTTACCGATATCAGTGTCTGCTTTCTGTTCTAAGTCTTTACTTTCAACCGTAGAAACGGCATAACCTAAAGCTTTTTTTTCCTTTTTAATACCCTGTGCAGTAATAATTACTTCTTCTAATTGGTTGTCAGGTTGCAAGGAAGCATTGATAGTGTTTGATGCACCAACCTTTACTTCTTGGCTTTTGTAACCAACGTAACTAAATACTAAGGTTTGTCCTTGATTTACTTTGATAGAATAATTTCCATCAAAATCGGTAGATATACCAGCATTAGTTTCTTTAACGACTACGCTGGCCGCGGGTAGCGGAACTCCAGATTCGTCGGAAACAGTACCTTTGACTGTTTTTTCTTGTGCAAGCGCAAGCTGCACCATTAACGCCAGCAAAAGCGTTAATACTCCATTAAACTTTGTTCTCATTGTGTTAATTATTTGAATTAGCTATTCCAAAAATCATAATAATATGTTAATATTCCTATTTTTTTAAGGAAAAAAGTGACTGATCTTTAATAAAAGAGCATTTGGTTCTAATGTTAGAAGGAAGTGGATAGACTTATATGAACCTTAGATTCAGATAGTTTGATTGTAGAATTGTCAGATTTTCCAACAGCATAATTAATTTTAAGGAGTCCAGATTTTGAACGTATGCCGAGTCCGAAGCCAAATCCGTATAGTTTTACGTCTGTTTGAGTTAGGTTGTCTTGTAGGTATGTGAAATCTATGATAGAGTGCACATATGAGTTGCGAGAAAGAATATATCTATATTCGGTATTTATGGTGCTGTAGAGTGTGGCTTCAAGGCTATTTTCGTTAAAACCTCTGATGGATTGAATTCCTCCTAAGCGTAATTTCTCGTTGGTTAGATATTCGTCAGAAATCAATGCTTCTGATGTGTTGTTGATGTAAATAAAGTTTCTGTTATTTAATTCCCATAAATAATTTCCAGTAAATGAAAATTTGGATTGTTCGTTCTTCTCGGTGCCGTTTTTTCTTGTTCCTATTTGTCCTTCAGCGCTTATAATTACTTTGTCTTGAAAAATGCTGTAATTGTTGTTTCTTTTGGAAAAAGTATAACCTGCTGTGGTGAAAAAGCTTTTGTAGTCATCAATAGAAGTATTTGTATTGTCTTCTAGTAAATTATTTGATTCTACTTGTTGGATGCCAACATGAACTTGGTTGTTTTGATTGATTTGATAAAAAGTGTTGAACTTTGTGTTGATAATCGTAAAAAGTGAATCGCGTTTAAAAATATCTAATGCAGCGTTTACACCAAGAGGAGAGTTGAAAACATATGGAACTTTTAAATCGGCTAAGAACTTCGTTTGCTTGTTGCCGTCGTTCTTCCAGAGAATATTAAACTGTTCGCCAGCGTTTAAATTGTTAGTTAGTTTCAGATCGAGATAACCATTTAATTTTAGGTTTCCGGTATCTTCATCTGAATTAAATCCAATAAAACCATCAAAAAAGTTACTCTTCACTTTTTCGATATATACATATAATATAGTAGAGTCTTTTGTGAATAATATTTCAGGGTCTTTAATTTGGCGTGCAAACGGTAATTGATCAATTCGTTTGGTTTGATTGGTAATTTCTTCCTTGTTAAAAACGTTAGATGTTAATCTTAAGTAATGTTTGGTGTATGATTTTGGGAATTTCTCATACCCTTTAATAATGATTTTATCGAGTCTACGCTTTTCTGTGATTTGAATATGTAGATCAGCAAAAATAGTTTGTTCTTGTTTTTGAATGTTTGTAAGTTGTACTTCTGCAAATGGATTTCCTGTGTTTTGATAGTTTTCTACAACAGCTTCTAGGAAAGGAGATAGGTTTTTGGGTGTGATGGTGAAATATGTGTCTGTGTATTCTAGGTTGAATGCGCTTAGTAGACTTTCGTCTAATTTTTCTTTGTTGTAATTAATCTTTAAAGAATTATATTTTGTGTTGAGTTTGAAAGTGCTTTCATAGGTTGAATCATTCGTTTTCTTGAGTTTAGAATAAGAAGCGTCAAAGTATCCTGATGAAAAAAGTGCTTTTTGTAGTGAATTCAGTTCATCTGCAATAGATTTTATATTTTCGTGCGCTCTTTTGTAATTAGCGGCGTCAATAATCTGTTGTTCATTATTGTTACTTCCTTTAATGTTTAATGTTTGTCCATGTATGTATGAGCAACAAAAAAGTATAAAAAATAATGTGAAAATGTATGTGGGTGATTTTTTCAAACTAAAAACATGAATGCGATCAATGTCAAATTAACGTAAAAAAACAGGAATTAATGTGTGTGGATGCCTTAAAAAATTAATCTTATTGAAAATTAAGTTATTAAGATTTGAATTATAAGAAAAAAAACATACCTTTGCCGCCCTCAAAAGAGGGTTTTAATATAAAATATATTTAATAATAGATGCCAACAATTTCACAATTAGTAAGAAAAGGAAGAGCCAAAATAACTAAGAAGAGTAAATCGGCTGCTTTAGATTCTTGTCCTCAGAGACGTGGAGTTTGTACGCGTGTATACACGACAACACCGAAAAAACCTAACTCGGCAATGCGTAAAGTTGCAAGGGTTCGTTTGACAAACGGTAATGAAGTGAATGCTTACATTCCAGGAGAAGGGCACAATCTACAAGAGCACTCGATAGTATTAGTTAGAGGTGGAAGGGTAAAAGATTTACCGGGAGTTAGATATCATATCGTTCGTGGAGCTTTAGACACTGCAGGTGTAGAAGGTAGAACGCAACGTAGATCTAAGTACGGTGCAAAACGCCCAAAGAAGTAATTAAAAACTTTTAATGTAAAGACATGAGAAAAAGAAAGGCGAAAAAAAGACCTCTTTTACCAGATCCAAGATTTAATGATCAATTAGTAACACGTTTTGTGAATAACTTAATGTGGGATGGTAAAAAGTCTGTAGCATTTAAGATTTTCTATGACGCAATTGATATTGTAGATCAAAAGAAAACAGACGACGAAAAAACAGCTTTAGAATTATGGAAAGATGCATTATCTAATGTAATGCCTCACGTGGAAGTTCGATCAAGAAGAGTTGGTGGAGCTACATTCCAAATTCCAATGCAAATTAGACCAGATAGAAAAGTATCTATGGCTATGAAGTGGTTAATTAGCTATGCTCGTAAAAGAAACGAGAAATCAATGGCGTTAAAATTAGCTTCAGAAGTATTAGCAGCTGCAAAAGAAGAAGGTGCAGCAGTTAAGAAGAGAGTAGATACGCACAAGATGGCTGAGGCAAACAAAGCATTCTCACATTTTAGATTTTAATCACACATAACTAAAGAAATGGCTAGAGATTTAAAATATACTAGAAATATCGGTATCGCTGCTCATATTGATGCTGGTAAAACAACTACTACAGAACGTATCTTATACTATACAGGTGTAAGTCATAAAATTGGAGAAGTACATGATGGTGCTGCTACAATGGACTGGATGGAGCAAGAGCAAGAGCGTGGTATTACAATTACGTCTGCTGCGACAACTTGTACTTGGAACTTTCCAACTGAAAACGGAAAGCCGACAGCTGATGCAAAAGGGTATCACTTCAATATTATCGATACTCCAGGTCACGTTGACTTTACGGTAGAGGTAAACCGTTCATTACGTGTCTTAGATGGATTAGTTTTCTTATTTAGTGCGGTTGATGGTGTTGAGCCACAATCTGAAACTAACTGGAGGCTAGCAGATAACTACAAGGTTCCAAGAATTGGATTCGTAAATAAAATGGACCGTCAAGGTTCTAACTTCGGAAATGTTTGTACGCAGGTGAAAGAAATGTTAGGTTCTAACGCTGTGCAAATTGTATTGCCGATTGGAGAAGAAATGGACTTTAAAGGTATTGTTGACTTGGTGAAAAACCGTGCTATTGTTTGGCATGATGAAACGCAAGGAGCTACTTTTGATGTTATTGATATTCCAGAGGAATTAAAAGAAGAAGCTGCTGAAGCGCGTGCACACTTAATTGAAGAAGTTGCAACATATGATGAGGAGTTGTTAGAGAAGTTCATGGAAGATGAAAACTCTATTACTGAAGATGAAATTCATGCTGCATTAAGAGCTGCTGTAATGGACATGGCAATCATTCCTATGATTTGTGGTTCTGCATTCAAAAATAAAGGAGTTCAATTCTTATTAGATGCAGTGTGTCGTTACTTGCCTTCGCCAATTGATAAAGATGATATCGTTGGAACGAATCCTGATACAGGTGAGGAAATCACTCGTAAGCCAGATGCAAAAGATCCTTTCGCTGCATTAGCATTTAAAATTGCTACAGATCCTTTTGTAGGTCGTTTGGCATTCTTCCGTGCATATTCTGGAAGGTTAGATGCAGGTTCTTACGTGTTGAATAATCGTTCAGGTAAAAAAGAACGTATCTCGCGTATCTATCAAATGCACTCTAATAAGCAAAATGCTATCGACTTTATTGAGGCTGGAGATATTGGAGCTGCTGTTGGATTTAAAAGTATCAAAACAGGAGATACGCTTTCTGATGAGAAAAACCCAATCGTTTTAGAGTCTATGGACTTCCCTGATCCAGTAATTGGTATCGCGGTGGAGCCTAAAACTAAGGCGGATGTTGATAAATTAGGTATCGCTTTAGCGAAATTAGCTGAAGAAGATCCAACATTCACAGTGAAAACTGATGAGGCTTCTGGTCAAACAGTAATCTCAGGAATGGGAGAGCTTCACTTAGATATTATTGTAGATCGTTTAAGGCGAGAGTTTAAGGTTGAAGTAAATCAAGGTGAGCCTCAGGTAGAGTACAAAGAAGCATTAACAAGATTAGCAGAGCATAGAGAAACATATAAGAAGCAATCGGGTGGACGTGGTAAATTCGGTGATATCGTATTTGAAATGAGTCCAGTTGATGAAAGCTTTGAAGGAGTAGGATTGCAATTCGTTGATGAGATCAAAGGTGGTCGTATTCCAAAAGAATTCATTCCGTCTGTAGAAAAAGGATTCAAAACAGCAATGTTAAATGGACCTTTAGCTGGTTTCGAAATGGATTCGATGAAGATTGTTTTAAAAGACGGATCTTTCCACCCTGTGGATTCTGATGCATTATCTTTCGAATTGGCGGCTAAATTAGGATACAAATCAGCAGCAAAAGCAGCTGGAGCAGTAATTCTTGAGCCAATCATGAAATTAGAGGTATTAACTCCAGAAGAAAATATGGGGGATATTGTAGGTGACTTAAACCGTCGTCGTGGACAAGTATCTGATATGTCTGATAGAGCTGGATCTAAAGTTGTAAAAGCAACAGTGCCGTTATCTGAAATGTTTGGTTATGTAACTTCATTAAGAACATTATCATCTGGTAGAGCGACTTCAACAATGGAATTCTCTCATTATGCAGAAACTCCTTCTAATATTTCTGAAGAAGTAATTGCTAAATCTAAAGGTGTAACTGCTTAAAACTAAGAAAATGAGTCAAAAAATTAGAATAAAATTAAAATCATACGATCATAACTTAGTTGATAAGTCAGCTGAGAAAATCGTAAAAACAGTAAAAACTACAGGTGCTGTGGTTACTGGGCCAATCCCGTTGCCAACTCACAAGAAAATCTTTACTGTATTACGTTCTCCACACGTAAACAAGAAGTCAAGAGAGCAATTTCAATTAAGTTCTTACAAGAGATTACTAGATATTTATAGTTCTTCTTCAAAGACAATTGATGCACTTATGAAGCTTGAATTGCCAAGTGGAGTTGAAGTAGAGATCAAAGTGTGATAACTTAATTCTGAATTCAAAATTCTGAGTTTAGAATTGAAATACATGTCCGGAGCTGCGTGCAAAGGAAAAACGGAAAAAATACAATTCAGGGTTGAAAAGTATTTTCGCCCTGAATTTTTTTAAATAAGTAAATAAATTAAATATATAATTATGTCTGGGTTAATCGGAAAAAAAATCGGCATGACTAGCATCTTTGACGAGAATGGAAAGAATATTCCATGTACAGTTATTGAGGCAGGTCCTTGTGTCGTTACCCAAGTCAGAACCAATGAGGTTGACGGGTATGAAGCTCTTCAACTTGGTTTCGATGACAAGGCAGAGAAACGTGCTTCTAAAGCGGCTAATGGTCACTTTAAAAAAGCAGGTACTACGCCTAAATACAAAGTTGTTGAATTCCAAGGATTTGAAGAAGAGTATAAGTTAGGAGATAGTATCACTGTAGATCACTTTGAAGAAGGTGAGTTTGTTGATGTTGCTGGAACTTCTAAAGGTAAAGGTTTTCAAGGTGTTGTGAAACGTCACGGATTTGGTGGAGTTGGACAAGCAACGCATGGTCAGCACAACCGTCTTAGAGCACCAGGTTCTATTGGAGCTGCATCTTACCCTGCACGTGTATTCAAAGGAATGCGTATGGCAGGAAGAATGGGTGGAGATAAAGTGAAAGTTCAAAATTTAAGAGTTTTAAAAGTTGTTCCAGAGAAGAACTTATTAGTTGTCAAAGGATGTGTTCCTGGACATAAAAACGCTTACGTAATCGTTCAGAAGTAATGGAAGTAGCAGTTTTAGATATAAACGGAAAAGAAACAGGTAGAAAGGCAAACCTTTCTGATGCTGTTTTTGCTATAGAGCCGAATGATCATGCAGTTTACTTGGATGTAAAGCAATATCTTGCTAATCAAAGACAAGGGACGCACAAGGCTAAGGAAAGAGCTGAAATCGCGGGAAGTACTCGTAAGATTAAAAAGCAAAAAGGTACTGGTACTGCGAGAGCAGGTAGTATTAAAAACCCTTTATTTAAAGGTGGAGGTAGAGTTTTTGGTCCAAGACCAAGAAGTTATTCTCAGAAGTTAAATAAAAATGTAAAGAGATTAGCTAGAAAATCAGCTCTTACGTTAAAAGCAAAAAGCGAGTCAATCATCGTAATTGAAGACTTTAATTTTGATGCTCCTAAGACTAAAAATTTCATCAATGTATTGAAAGCTTTAGGGTTAGATAGTAAAAAATCGCTATTTGTGTTGGGTGATTCAAATAATAATGTATATTTGTCGTCACGTAATTTGAAAACCTCTGAGGTTTTAACTAGCTCAGAATTAAGTACTTATAAAATAGTTAATGCGAATAGCATAGTTGTTTTTGAAGGTGCGTTAGAAGGAATTGAGTCAAATTTAAGTAAATAAGAAACCAAATGAGCATCTTAATTAAACCAGTTGTAACTGAAAAAGCTACTGCTGATAGTGAATTAAATAATCGCTACACTTTCTTAGTGAATGTAAAAGCTAACAAAGTAGAGATTAAGAAAACTATAGAGGCTACTTATGGGGTTTCTGTAGAGAAAGTTCGTACTATGAATTACGGACCTGATAGAAAAACACGTTACACCAAAACTGGTATTCAGCATGGTAAGACTAACGCAACAAAAAAAGCGATAGTTGATGTAGCGGAAGGAGATATTATTGATTTTTATAGCAATATATAAGT
This sequence comes from Kordia sp., assembly GCF_965224175.1. Lineage (GTDB taxonomy): Bacteria > Bacteroidota > Bacteroidia > Flavobacteriales > Flavobacteriaceae > Kordia. The sequence continues at coordinate 2,143,604 of NZ_OZ245041.1, read as the reverse complement.
AAAGACAAAAAATGTCAGTAAGAAAATTAAAACCAATTACACCAGCTCAGCGTTTTAGAGTAGTTAATGGATTCGATGCCATCACTACTGATAAGCCGGAAAAGAGTTTACTTGCACCGAAAAAGAGGTCTGGTGGTAGAAACAATCAAGGTAAAATGACCATGCGTTACATCGGAGGTGGTCATAAGAAAAGATACCGTATTATTGATTTCAAAAGAGATAGAAAAGACGTTTCTGCAGAAGTAATGTCTATAGAGTATGATCCAAATAGAACCGCTTTTATCGCGTTAGTAAAGTATGCTGATGGGGAAAAGCGTTACATCATTGCTCAGAATGGATTAAAGGTAGGTCAAGCTGTTGTTTCAGGAGAGAAAGTTGCTCCGGAAATCGGAAACACTATGCCTTTAAGTAATATTCCATTAGGAACTATTATTTCCTGTGTGGAATTGCGTCCAGGACAAGGAGCTGTTATGGCTCGTAGTGCTGGAGCTTTTGCTCAGTTAATGGCGCGTGATGGAAAATACGCAACTATCAAATTGCCTTCAGGTGAAACAAGAATGGTAATGGCTAATTGTTTAGCGACAATCGGAGCTATTTCTAATTCTGATCATCAATTGTTAGTATCTGGTAAAGCAGGTAGAGGAAGATGGTTAGGTAGAAGACCAAGAACGAGACCAGTTGTGATGAACCCTGTTGATCACCCAATGGGAGGTGGTGAAGGTAAATCTGCTGGAGGACACCCAAGATCAAGAAATGGAATTCCAGCTAAAGGATACCGTACTAGATCTAAGACGAAAGCGAGTAATAAATATATCATAGAACGTAGAAAGAAATAAGACATGGCTAGATCATTAAAAAAAGGACCTTACGTTCACTATAGTTTAGATAAAAAAGTTCAACAAAATGTTGAGTCAGGAAAGAAAGCTGTGATCAAAACATGGTCAAGAGCATCTATGATTACTCCAGATTTCGTTGGTCAGACTATCGCTGTTCATAACGGTCGTCAGTTTGTTCCTGTATATGTTACAGAAAACATGGTGGGACATAAATTAGGAGAATTTTCACCAACACGTTCATTCCGTGGACATGCAGGTGCTAAAAATAAAGGAAAAAAATAATAAGAAGCTATGGGAGTTCGTAAAAGAGAAAGAGCAGAGCAAATCAAAGAGGCTAAGAAAAGCATAGCCTTTGCAAAGTTGAATAACTGCCCTACTTCGCCAAGAAAAATGCGCTTAGTAGCGGATTTAGTAAGAGGTGAAAAAGTAGAAAAAGCGCTTCATATATTAAAGTTCAGTCAAAAAGAAGCATCACGTCGTTTAGAGAAATTGCTATTGTCTGCAATAGCAAACTGGCAAGCTAAAAATGAAGATGCAAGTGTAGAAGATGCTGAATTATTTGTAAAAGAGATCAGAGTAGATGGTGGAAGTATGTTAAAGAGACTTCGTCCAGCACCTCAAGGTCGTGCACACAGAATTAGAAAGCGTTCCAACCATGTTACATTGGTATTAGGAGCTAATAATAACACACAAAGTTAAGATAGGAAGTATGGGACAAAAGACAAATCCAATCGGAAATCGCCTTGGTATCATCAGAGGATGGGAATCTAACTGGTACGGAGGTAATGACTATGGAGATAAACTTGCTGAGGACGATAAAATCAGAAAGTATATCCATGCTCGTTTATCTAAAGCTAGTGTTTCTAGAGTAATTATTGAGCGTACGCTTAAACTTGTAACCGTTACTATCACTACGGCACGTCCAGGTATCATTATTGGTAAAGGAGGTCAAGAGGTAGACAAGTTAAAAGAAGAGCTTAAGAAGATTACTGGTAAGGAAGTACAGATCAATATTTTTGAGATCAAGAGACCTGAACTTGATGCGAATCTAGTTGCTGCTAGTATTGCGCGTCAAATTGAAAACAGAATTTCATACAGAAGAGCTATTAAGATGGCTATTGCGGCTGCAATGCGTATGAATGCTGAGGGAATCAAAGTGCAAATTTCTGGACGTTTAAACGGAGCAGAAATGGCACGTTCTGAGTCTTACAAAGACGGTCGTATTCCTTTATCAACTTTCAGAGCAGATATCGATTATGCATTACATGAAGCTCACACTACTTATGGTAGATTAGGAGTGAAAGTATGGGTAATGAAAGGTGAGGTTTATGGAAAGAGAGAATTATCTCCATTAGTTGGAATGGCTAAAAAACAGTCAGGAAAAGGTGGAAATAATTCAGGTGGAAAAGGAAAATCTCGTCGTAGAAAGTAATTTTTTAAAGTAAAGAAAAATGTTACAGCCAAAAAGAACAAAATATCGTAAAGTACAGAAAGGGCGTATGAATGGGAACTCAGGAAGAGGTCACTTACTTTCTAACGGTATGTTTGGTATCAAATCATTAGATTCAAATTTCTTGACATCTCGTCAAATTGAAGCTGCCCGTGTTGCGGCAACTCGTTATATGAAAAGAGAAGGTCAATTATGGATCAAGATATTTCCAGACAAGCCAATTACAAAAAAGCCACTTGAGGTACGTATGGGTAAAGGTAAAGGTGCTCCAGAATATTGGGCAGCTGTTGTAAAACCTGGGAGAATTATTTTTGAAGTAGGCGGAGTTCCTATGGATGTTGCTAAAGAAGCATTGCGCTTAGCAGCTCAAAAATTACCAGTTAAAACGAAGTTTATTGTAGCTCGAGATTACGAAGCTTAATTTTATAAGTATGAAACAATCAGAAATTAAAGAATTATCTGTAGCTGAGTTACAAGAAAAACTAAAGGAGTTAAAAAAGAACTACTCAGACTTAAAAGTAGCACATGCTATCTCTCCTTTAGATAATCCAATTCAGTTGCGTTCGGTAAGAAGAACAGTTGCTAGAGTAGCTACCGAACTAACTAAAAGAGAATTACAATAAATTGAATTCTACTGACAGATGGAAAAAAGAAATTTAAGAAAAGAGAGAATAGGTGTTGTTACTAGTAATAAAATGACGAAATCAATCGTGGTTTCTGAAGTAAAACGAGTAAAGCACCCTATGTACGGTAAGTTCGTGTTAAAAACAAAGAAATATGTTGCACACGACGAAAAGAACGATTGTAACATTGGTGATACTGTGAAAATAATGGAAACTCGTCCATTAAGTAAAACTAAATGTTGGAGATTAGTTGAAATCATTGAAAGAGCTAAATAATTATGGTACAACAAGAATCAAGATTAAAAGTAGCAGATAACACGGGAGCTAAAGAAGTTTTAACAATCCGTGTATTAGGAGGAACGAAAAGACGTTATGCTTCAGTAGGAGATAAAATTGTTGTTACTGTAAAGGACGCAACTCCAAATGGAAGTGTAAAGAAAGGACAAGTTTCTACAGCAGTTGTTGTACGTACTAAGAAAGAAGTGAGAAGACCTGATGGATCTTATATTAGATTCGATGATAACGCTTGTGTGCTTTTAAACCCAACAGGGGAAATGAGAGGAACACGTGTTTTCGGACCGGTAGCTAGAGAACTTCGTGATAAGCAATTCATGAAAATTGTATCATTAGCACCAGAGGTGCTTTAATACATTGTTTAAGATGACAAAACTAAAGATAAAATCAGGAGATACAGTACGTGTAATTGCTGGAGATCATAAAGGATCAGAAGGTAAAGTGCTTACTGTTCTTCGTGAAAAGAACAAAGCGATTGTTGAAGGTGTAAATATGGTATCTAAGCATCAAAAGCCTAGTGCACAAAACCCTCAAGGAGGAATCGTTCAAAAAGAAGCGCCTATCCAAATATCTAACCTATCTTTGTTAACTTCAAAAGGAGAAACAACAAGAGTAGGATATAGAATGGAAGGAGATAAGAAAGTAAGGTTTTCTAAAAAATCTAATGAAGTATTATAGTTATGGCTTATATTCCAAGATTAAAACAAGAGTACAAGGATAGAGTTATCCAAGCACTTACAGAAGAATTCAGTTACAATAACGTAATGCAAGTTCCAAAACTTGAAAAAATAGTTTTAAGTAGAGGAGTTGGTGGAGCAGTAGCTGATAAGAAATTAATTGACCACGCTATTGAAGAGTTTGGTAAAATTACAGGACAAAAAGCTATTCCTACAATATCTAAAAAGGATGTTGCAACTTTCAAATTACGTAAAGGAATGCCAATTGGTGTGAAAGTTACGTTAAGAGGAGAGAAAATGTATGAGTTCCTTGATAGATTAACAACTTCAGCCTTACCACGTGTAAGAGATTTTAATGGAATCAAAGCAAATGGTTTCGACGGAAGAGGTAATTATAACTTAGGAATTACTGAGCAAATTATCTTTCCAGAAATAAATATCGATAAAGTGAATAGAATTGCTGGAATGGATATTACATTTGTAACTTCTGCGGAAACAGACAAAGAAGCTAAATCATTATTAACTGAATTAGGATTACCTTTTAAAAAGAATTAATTATGGCTAAAGAATCAATGAAAGCCCGCGAGGTGAAAAGAGCAAAAACGGTTGCTAAATATGCTGAAAAAAGAAAAGCTTTGAAAGAAGCTGGAGATTATGAAGCATTACAAAAGTTACCTAAAAATGCTTCTCCAGTTCGTATGCACAATCGTTGCAAACTTACAGGAAGACCAAAAGGGTATATGCGCCAGTTCGGTATTTCTCGTGTAATGTTTAGAGAAATGGCTAACAAAGGATTAATTCCTGGAGTTAAAAAGGCAAGTTGGTAAAATTATAAACTGGTTTCAGGTTCGATATACATCGAAAACCAAAACCGTAAATTAATAAATATGTATACAGATCCAATAGCGGATTATTTAACTAGAGTTAGAAACGCTAGTAGAGCAGGACACAGAGTTGTTGAAATTCCAGCTTCAAAACTTAAAAAAGAGATTACTAAGATCTTATTTGATCAAGGATTCATCTTAAGTTATAAGTTTGAGGATGCAACAGTTCAAGGAAGCATCAAAATCGCTTTAAAATACGATAAGATGACTAAAGAGCCTGTTATCAAAAAAATTCAAAGAATCAGTACGCCAGGTTTACGTCAGTATGCTGGAGCTAACGAACTTCCAAGAGTATTAAACGGATTGGGAATTGCAATTGTATCTACTTCTCATGGAGTAATGACAGGAAAGCAAGCTCAACGTGAAAATGTTGGTGGAGAAGTTTTATGTTACGTTTACTAATTAAAAAGACTATCAGAAATGTCAAGAATAGGTAAAAACCCAGTAAGTATTCCATCAGGAGTTACTGTAGATATAAAAGAAGGTCAGGTAACCGTAAAAGGTAAATTAGGAGAATTGACACAAAAAATTGACGGTATTACCGTTAAAGAAGAAGAAGGTCAATTAGTACTAGAACGTCCATCTGAAAGCAAAGATCATAGAGCAAAACACGGTCTATATAGAGCATTACTTAACAATATGGTTGAAGGTGTCTCTAAAGGATTTACAAAAGAACTAGAACTAGTTGGAGTTGGATACAGAGCAAGTAACCAAGGACAAAGACTAGAATTAGCTTTAGGATTTTCTCACAATATTGTAATGAACTTAGCTGCTGAAGTTAAAGTTGAAACAATATCTGAGAAAGGTAAGAATCCAATCATTAAATTAACTTCTTTCGATAAGCAATTGGTAGGACAAGTAGCGGCTAAAATCCGTGCGTTCCGTAAGCCAGAACCTTACAAAGGAAAAGGAGTTAAGTTTGTTGGAGAAGTATTAAGAAGAAAAGCAGGTAAATCAGCTTAATAATTAGTTATGGGATTATCAAAGACTGAAAGAAGACAGAGAATCAAAAACAGAATTAGAAAAATCGTTGAAGGTACAGAAGCTAGACCGCGATTATCTGTTTTTAGAAGTAATAAAGAAATTTATGCTCAAATTATCAATGATGTAAACGGTAAAACATTAGTTGCCGCTTCATCAAGAGATAAAGATATCAAAGCAGAAGGAACAAAATCAGAAGTGGCTGCCTTAGTAGGGAAGTCTATTGCTGAAAAAGCAATAAAAGCTGGAATTGAAACAATCGCATTTGATAGAGGTGGATATTTATATCACGGAAGAGTAAAATCATTAGCAGAAGGTGCTAGAGAAGGAGGACTTAAATTCTAAGAAACTATGTATCAGAAATACAAAAACGCAGAATTAGTAAAGCCAGGTGGACTAGAATTAAAAGATCGTTTGGTAGGAGTACAACGTGTAACTAAAGTAACTAAAGGTGGTAGAGCCTTTGGTTTCTCAGCTATCGTAGTTGTTGGAGATGAAAACGGTGTTGTAGGACACGGTTTAGGAAAATCTAAAGATGTTGCTACAGCTATCGCTAAAGCAATTGAAGATGCTAAGAAAAACTTAGTTCGTATTCCTCTACAAAACGGAACATTGCCACATGAGCAAAAAGGTAAATACGGTGGAGCAAGAGTATATATTCAACCAGCATCTTCGGGTACTGGAGTTATCGCTGGTGGAGCTGTACGTGCAGTATTAGAAGCTGTAGGTGTTCACAACGTATTATCTAAGTCACAAGGATCGTCTAACCCGCACAACGTAGTAAAAGCAACATTTGATGCTTTATTACAATTAAGAGATGCTGGTATGGTTGCAAAACAAAGAGGAATTTCTTTAGAAAAAGTATTTAAAGGATAAATCAAGGATAAAATGGCAAAAATTAAAGTAACACAAGTAAAAAGCAAAATTAGTCGTCCTCAAAATCAAAAGAGAACACTAGAAGCGCTAGGTCTTAAAAAGATCGGTCAGGTTGTAGAACACGAGGCTACACCAAACATCCTTGGAATGGTAAATAAAGTTAAACATTTAGTTTCTGTTGAAGAAGCTTAAAAATAACAATTAGTTATGGATTTAAGTAACTTAAAACCAGCTGATGGTTCAGTTCAAAGTAATAACAAAAGAGTAGGTAGAGGACAAGGTTCTGGAAAAGGTGGTACTGCTACACGTGGTCACAAAGGAGCTAAATCTCGATCTGGTTATTCTAAGAAAATTGGATTTGAAGGTGGTCAAATGCCTTTACAAAGACGTGTTCCTAAGTTTGGTTTTACAAACATTAATCGTAAAGAATATCAAGGTGTAAATCTTGATAGATTACAGGAATTAGTTGATGAAGGGAAAATCACAGATACTGTTGATTTAAATATATTAGTAGCTAACAGAGTAGCTAGAAAAACTGATTTAGTAAAAATCCTTGGAAGAGGTGAACTAAAATCAAAATTAAAAGTTACAGCTCACAAATTCACAGCTTCAGCTAAAGCAGCTATCGAAGCAGCAGGAGGAGAAGCAGTAACTTTATAATTTCTACATAGAAGCATGAAAAATTTTATAGACACAATAAAAAATATTTGGAACATAGAAGAACTAAAAAATAAAGTTTTAGTGACTCTAGGACTTTTACTAGTGTATCGTTTTGGTGCGCAAGTGAGTCTTCCAGGTATGGACTATACAAAACTTGGCGATGCGTTTGCTGGTAATTTTGAAAATGGACTTGGAGGTCTTTTAAACATGTTTACTGGAGGAGCTTTCGCTAAGGCTTCTGTATTTGCACTAGGAATTATGCCATATATATCTGCTTCTATTGTAGTTCAGTTGATGGGAATCGCTATTCCTTACCTACAAAAACTTCAAAAAGAAGGAGAAAGTGGTCGTAAAAAAATCACTCAAATCACTAGATGGTTAACAATCCTTATCTGTTTGGTGCAAGCACCATTCTATTTATGGGGATTAGGACAACTAGGAGTTCCTCCTGAAGCATTTACGATAGGAAAAGGATTAGACTTTATCATTCCTTCTGTAATCATCCTTGTCACAGGAACAATATTTGCAATGTGGTTGGGAGAGAAAATTACTGATAAAGGTATTGGTAATGGAATATCATTACTAATCATGGTTGGAATTATAGCATACATGCCACAAGCATTTGCACAAGAATTCCTTTCAAATTCAGGTAAGCCAATGCTTATTCTTATAGAGGTTGTAATATGGTTAGCGATCATCTTAGCCAGCGTTATGTTGGTAATGGCTGTTCGTCAAATACCAGTACAATACGCTAGAAGAACAGCAACTGGAGGATATGAAAAAAATATTTTTGGAGCAAGACAATTTATTCCATTAAAATTAAATGCATCCGGAGTAATGCCAATCATCTTTGCACAAGCATTAATGTTTGTGCCAACTGCAATTGGAAAAGGTTTAGGAACCGATTCAACTGTAGGGCAATGGATGCAAGCAAACTTTGCTGATGTATTTGGATTATGGTATAACGTCTTATTCGCATTCTTAATCATCATATTTACGTACTTCTACACAGCTATCACAGTGCCTACTAATAAAATGGCAGATGATCTGAAAAGAAGTGGAGGATTTATTCCAGGAATCCGCCCTGGTGGAGAAACTGGAGAATACTTAGACAAAATAATGTCACAAATCACGTTACCTGGATCAATCTTCTTAGCATTGATCGCAATCTTCCCTGCTATTGTTGGGAATATTTTAGGAATACAACAAGGTTGGGCATTATTCTTTGGAGGAACATCGTTGCTAATTATGGTAGGAGTTGCCATAGATACCATGCAACAAATAAACTCATACTTGTTGAATAGACATTATGATGGTTTAATGAAAACTGGTAAAAATCGTAAAGTAGTTGCATAATTATGGCTAAACAAGCTGCAATAGAACAAGATGGAACAATTATAGAAGCATTATCAAATGCTATGTTCCGTGTAGAATTAGAAAACGGTCACATCGTAACGGCTCATATTTCTGGAAAAATGCGTATGCATTATATAAAATTATTACCTGGTGATAAGGTGAAGCTAGAAATGAGTCCGTATGATTTAACAAAAGCAAGAATTACTTATAGATACTAAAAATCATGAAAGTAAGAGCATCAATAAAAAAGAGAAGTCCCGAGTGCAAAATTGTGCGTCGTAAGGGGAGATTATACGTAATCAATAAAAAGAATCCTAGATTTAAACAAAGACAAGGATAGTTATGGCAAGAATCGCAGGAGTAGACATTCCAAAACACAAAAGAGGTGTTATCTCATTAACATACATCTTTGGAGTCGGTAGAAGTAGAGCTAAAGAAGTATTAGCTACAGCAAAAGTAAGTGAAGATACTAAAGTATCTGATTGGACTGATGACGAAATCGGAAGAATTCGTGAAGCAGTTGGAACTTATACAATTGAAGGTGAATTACGTACTGAAGTTCAATTAAACATCAAGCGTTTAATGGATATCGGTTGTTACAGAGGAATTCGTCATAGATCTGGACTTCCATTAAGAGGACAAAGAACTAAGAACAACTCTAGAACAAGAAAAGGTAGAAGAAAAACTGTTGCTAACAAGAAAAAAGCAACTAAATAATATTTTGTAGTATGGCAAAGTCTAGCAAGAGTACAAAAAAACGTAAAGTAATAGTTGAATCTGTTGGAGAAGCTCACGTAACAGCATCTTTCAATAATATCATTATATCACTTACAAACAAAAAAGGAGATGTGATTTCTTGGTCATCTGCTGGTAAAATGGGCTTTAGAGGTTCTAAAAAGAACACTCCTTATGCTGCGCAAACTGCAGCAGAAGATGCTTCTAAAGTAGCTCATGAAGCAGGATTACGTAAAGTAAAAGTTTATGTAAAAGGTCCTGGAAACGGTAGAGAATCTGCTATCAGAACTATCCATAATGCAGGAATTGAAGTAACTGAAATTATTGATGTTACTCCATTACCACACAATGGATGTAGACCTCCAAAAAGAAGAAGAGTATAATTAAATTAATTTTCATTGAGAGACTAACGATTATCGAAGGACAGCCTTAATTCATAATCACTCTCATAATATCTATTAGAAATGGCAAGATATACTGGTCCAAAAACTAAAATTGCTCGTAAATTCGGAGAAGCAATTTTCGGAGACGATAAATCTTTTGAAAAAAGAAATTATCCTCCAGGTCAACACGGAAACAACAGACGTAGAGGAAAAAAATCTGAATACGCAATCCAGTTGATGGAAAAACAAAAAGCAAAATACACATACGGAATTCTTGAGCGTCAGTTCAGAAACTTGTTCGATAGAGCAAACAGAAGTAAAGGAATTACCGGTGAAGTATTATTACAATTATGTGAGTCTCGTTTAGACAACGTAGTATACAGAATGGGAATTTCTCCAACAAGAAGTGGAGCAAGACAATTAGTATCTCACCGTCATATTACAGTAAACGGAGAAAAAGTAAATATTCCTTCTTACACACTTAAAGCAGGTGATGTTGTTGGAGTAAGAGAGAAATCAAAATCTCTTGACGTAATTGAAAGATCTCTAGCTAATGCTAGCCACGTATATGAGTGGATTACATGGAATGGAGAAAAGAAGGAAGGAACGTATGTTTCTATTCCTGAAAGACTTCAGATTCCTGAAAACATTAAAGAGCAATTAATCGTAGAATTATATTCTAAATAATAATAAATCAGAAAGTATTCTTAATATGGCATTATTAAACTTCCAAAAGCCCGACAAAGTTATCATGATTGACTCATCTGAGTTCGATGGCAAATTTGAATTTCGTCCTTTAGAACCTGGTTATGGGCTAACTATCGGGAACGCATTAAGAAGAGTACTTCTATCATCATTGGAAGGTTTTGCGATTACTTCTGTACGTATTGACAAAGTAGATCACGAATTTTCAACGATTTCTGGTGTTGTAGAAGATGTAACAGAAATTATCTTGAACTTAAAACAAGTACGTTTTAAGCGTCAAATAGATGATATAGACAATGAGTCTATCTCTATTTCTGTTTCAGGTAAAGAACAACTTACTGCTGGTGATTTCCAAAAATTTATCTCTGGCTTCCAAGTGTTAAATCCAGATCTAGTTATCTGTAACATGGATGCAAGTGTAAATATCAACATGGAAATTACTGTCGAAAAAGGTAGAGGGTATGTTCCTGCTGAAGAAAATAAAAAATCAAATGCTCCATTAGGAACAATCTTTACAGATTCTATATACACACCTGTAAAGAATGTAAAATACAGCATAGAAAACTATCGTGTTGAACAAAAAACTGATTATGAAAAATTAGTTTTTGAAATCATCACTGATGGATCTATTCATCCTAAAGAAGCTTTAACTGAAGCTGCAAAAACATTAATTCACCACTTCATGTTATTCTCTGATGAGCGTATCACTCTTGAAGCAGATGAAATTGCACAAACAGAAACGTATGATGAAGAATCATTACACATGCGTCAGTTACTAAAAACTAAATTAGTAGACATGGACCTTTCTGTAAGAGCATTAAACTGTTTAAAAGCTGCAGAAGTAGATACTTTAGGAGACTTAGTATCTTACAATAAAAATGATTTAATGAAATTTAGAAACTTTGGTAAAAAATCTTTAACTGAGCTAGAAGAACTAGTAAACGTTAAAGGATTAAGTTTCGGAATGGACTTATCAAAATATAAATTAGATAAAGATTAATTCCTTTGTAATTTGCTCCTCAAACGAGTTGTAGCAAGATAGAGGTAAAAAACAAATGTCATGAGACACGGAAAAAAAGTAAACCACTTAGGTAGAAAAACTGCTCACAGAAAAGCAATGTTAGCTAATATGGCTTGTTCATTAATTGAACACAAACGTATTAATACTACTGTTGCAAAAGCAAAAGCATTAAAGCAATTTGTTGAGCCATTAGTAACAAAATCTAAAGAAGACACGACACACAATCGTCGTATTGTATTTAGCAAGCTAAGAAACAAATACGCTGTTACTGAATTATTCAGAGATGTAGCTGTAAAAGTTGCTGACAGACCAGGTGGTTATACAAGAATCATTAAATTAGGAAATCGTCTTGGAGATAATGCTCAAATGGCATTAATCGAATTAGTAGATTACAACGAAACGTACACTACTGAGAAGAAAGCGAAATCAACTAGACGTAGTAGAAGAGGTGGTAAAAAAGCTGCAGCTCCTGCACCAGTTGAAACTCAAGCTTCAAACGAAGAAGAATAATGAAAATACATTCATTACATATAAAGGGATAAACTTTTTTAAGTTTATCCCTTTTTTTATACCTGAAACAGACATATTTTTGCAAAACAAACAAACACAACTATATAAACACAACTAAATAAATTGTATATCTAATATGAAATACCAAAATCGACAAAAAGCAATATTACTTTTGGAAGATGGAACTATCTTTTATGGAAAAGCAATTGGAGAATCAGGAACTGCTTTCGGAGAAGTATGCTTCAATACTGGAATGACAGGATACCAAGAAATCTTTACAGATCCGTCGTATTACGGACAATTAATGGTAACCGCAAATGTTCACATTGGTAACTACGGAACAGCAGAAGATGAAATGGAATCTGATGGAGTAAAAATTGCAGGTCTCATCTGTAAAAACTTCAGTTATGAATTCTCAAGAGATGCTGCCGATAGTTCTTTGAAAGAATTCTTAGATAAAAATAACTTATTCGCCATCTCTGATGTAGATACGAGAGCATTGGTAAGTTATATTAGAGACAATGGAGCTATGAATGCTGTAATTTCTACAGATGTAGATAATGTTGAAGAATTGAAAGCGAAACTAGCAGAAGTACCAAGCATGGCAGGTTTAGAACTTGCTTCAAAAGTATCAACAAAAGAACCATACATTTACGGAGATGAAAATGCAACACACAAAATTGCAGCTTTAGATATCGGAGTAAAGAAAAATATCCTTAGAAACTTAGCAAAGCGCGATGCATGTATCAAAGTATTTCCATACAATGCAACATTTGAAGAAATGAACGCATGGAATCCTGATGGTTTCTTCTTATCAAACGGACCTGGAGATCCAGAACCATTAGCAGACGCTATCAAAGTTGCACAAGAAGTAATAAAACGCGACTTACCATTATTTGGAATCTGTTTAGGACACCAAGTAATTGCATTAGCCAACGGAATCTCTACATACAAAATGCACAATGGGCACAGAGGAATCAATCATCCTGTAAAAAATATGCTCACTGGAAAAGGTGAAATCACATCTCAAAATCATGGTTTTGCTATCAATAGAGAAGAAACAGAAGCAAATGCTAACGTAGAAATCACACATGTACACTTAAACGATAATACTGTTGCAGGAATTCGTATCAAAGACAAAAACTGCTTCTCTGTACAATATCACCCAGAAGCAAGTCCAGGACCACATGATGGAGAATATCTATTTGATCAATTCATCGACAACATTCAAAAAGTAAAAACGGTCTAAACATATACAGACATAGAGAATGTATGCAATCGAAATGTTCTCTATGTTATAAATTGCTTATTATAAATAACTAAAGTTTAAAAGTGTGAAAAGAATCATCTTGCTTATCGCAGTACTTGGATTGATAGTTTCTTGTAAAAACGAAACAAAACCAGAAAAAACGTCTACCACAAAGGAAAAAGAAACAACAAAGGTTGAATCGGGAAACCTTTCTACAGACAAAGAACAATTCTTAGCTACTACAATTGCTTATTTCAAAAACTGTAAAGCAAATTCAACAAACAGAAATGATTGTCGAAACAGTATTACAAAGATGATATCAGAGTTTTATGCAATTAATGATTTCAAAAATAAAGATGGCGACTACGTAATTTACGATAGCATTCAACCCATCATAAAAAAATCAGATACTTGGGTAAAACTTGGCAATGCAAGTGATCAAGAAGCACTAAATAAAGCGCAAGAAGCAGCAAACAATGGAAACGCTACCATTGCTATAGATGTTTCTCAATCCTATGGGCAAGTTGCTATGATCATTCCAGGGAAACTGACTAACTCAGGTTCGTGGAAACTAAAAGTTCCAAACACGGCAGCACTTGTAAACTATAGTGCAGATAAGTCGTTTATGAACAAATCATTATCATATGCGTTCAAATCCACAGAAAACATCGTGCTATTCTATAAAAAATAGTTGCGGTATTTCTTGGGGAAAACGTTTTCGCATTTTAGAAAAATAAGCAAAAATAGCACATCGCTAACATATCCGTAAAAGCAACGGTGAAGCTTATAAAACTTCATAGAGTTTTGTAAATTAGCCAGTAAAGAAAATAAAAAGACACAAAGAAATGAGCAGAATTATTAACATTCACGCAAGACAAATATTAGATTCAAGAGGAAATCCAACTGTAGAAGTAGATGTAGTTACTGAAAATGGAATATTAGGAAGAGCTGCAGTGCCATCAGGAGCATCAACAGGTGAACATGAAGCAGTAGAGCTAAGAGATGGTGGAGATGCTTACATGGGAAAAGGAGTTAGTAAAGCTGTTCAAAATGTAAATACAACTATTGCAGAAGAACTCATGGGGATTTCTGTATTTGAGCAAAATCAAATCGACAAAGCAATGATCGATTTAGACGGAACGCCAAACAAAGGTAACTTAGGAGCCAATGCAATCTTAGGAGTTTCATTAGCAGCAGCAAAAGCAGCAGCAAATGAGCTAGGAATGCCATTATACAGATATGTTGGTGGAGTTTCTGCAAACACACTTCCTGTACCAATGATGAATATCATTAATGGAGGTTCACATTCAGACGCACCAATCGCATTTCAAGAATTTATGGTCATGCCAGTAAAAGCTAAAAACTTTACACATGCCATGCAAATTGGAACTGAAATTTTCCACAACCTTAAAAAAGTATTACATGACAGAGATTTAAGCACGGCTGTTGGTGATGAAGGTGGTTTTGCTCCAACTTTAGACGGAACGGAAGATGCACTAGATACAATTTCGCTAGCTGTAGCTAATGCAGGTTACAAGCTTGGTGATGAAGTAATGATTGCTTTAGATTGCGCTGCCGCAGAATTTTATGTAGATGGAAAGTACGATTATAAAAAATTCGAGGGAGATTCTGGAAGTATAAGAACGTCTCAAGAGCAAGCTGATTACTTAGCAGAACTAGCAGCAAAATATCCAATCATCTCTATTGAAGATGGAATGGATGAAAACGATTGGGAAGGTTGGAAATACCTAACAGAAAAAATCGGAGACAAAGTACAGTTAGTTGGTGATGATTTATTTGTAACCAATGTAGAACGTTTATCAAGAGGAATTGAAAACAACACAGCAAACTCAATTCTAATCAAAGTAAACCAAATCGGAACATTGACAGAAACAATTGCGGCAGTAAACATGGCACACAATGCTGGTTACACTTCTGTAATGTCACATAGATCTGGAGAAACGGAAGACAATACAATTGCTGATTTAGCAGTTGCATTAAACACAGGACAAATCAAAACAGGTTCAGCTTCTCGTTCGGACAGAATGGCAAAATACAATCAACTATTACGTATCGAAGAAGAATTAGGTGAAGTAGCTTACTATCCACAAGATAAAGCGTTTAAAATAAAGTAATATATTCCAAAGCGTATATATAAAAAGCGAGTTCCATTTCAGAACTCGTTTTTTTTTGATTATTATTTAAATAATAAACTTTCCAACGATGAAAAATAAAATTTTAATAACTGTAATACTAAGTCTTTTTTTGCGGTAGACACTAAAATTAATGTAGCTGACACATTTATAATCAATGAAGTCGAGAAAAATAGTTATGAATACATATCTGTAAACATTGAAGAAGCAATCAAAAATAAAGAATTGACCAAGATTTAAAACAACAACAAATCTCACGAATAAAAAATGCAGTTTAGGCTATGTTCTAAACTGCATTTTTATATTAAAACTTCTTTCTATTTACACGCAAGTATGACAAGTTAAGTCATTGCAATACGTTCGTACGCAAGTAATATCATCTAGAGTGCGTTGTGGTTGGCAGTCATTACAGCTTACATGTGGGCAATATGAAAATACCTTTGTAATCTTATTGATAGTTGTAATGATTTCAGTAATATCGACGGAAACATTTCCGCCAGATACTTCATTTAAATTACTTACTGATTGTTTACGAAGCGATAAACTCTTCAAATTCTTTTTCTTCATAATCTTAAAGGTGTTGATTTATAGTAAGTTATGGAAAAATATGATATGTTAATTATGGTTTTGCCGTAATAATGTGTTGTAAGTCAGCAATATATAATTCAAAGATGTTCTCTAGAAATTTCCAAATAACAAGTAAAAAATAAGCAATTCGTCGTATTTTCAAGATTCAAAAAAGATAGTATCTTTATCTCATGACAAACCATAAAAAACCACATGGCTGCGTAGTTGCTTTTCAACGATTCTTTTCGGGTTGTTTGGCAATCTTGGCTACAGGTTTTTTAATATTAATTCTTGTCTTTTTAGGTGTTGAAGTCGAAATAGAAGGAATGTCACTACTTGTATTGGCAATAAGTGGATTCTTTGTCTTGAGATATCTTTGGAAAAAAGTAGGTCGTAAGTCAACATCAAATGTAGCTGCCTTCAAGCATATATTATTCGATCTCTTACGAACTGTTGCCGTTTTTATACTCTTCTCAATCATCATGACAATTCTGGTGCAAAATGCAGGATATACAGGAGAAAAGGATATAACCGATGATGAAGGTTCATCTCAAACAGAAGTTGTAGAAACTACTGATGGTGATGATACCATCAAATATATTGTCAACAAACTACGTTGGAGAGATTTTGATGGCGATTGGTATCGGATGAATTTCAAAGTCGCAGAAAACAGTGTAAAAAAATCAAAAACCAATCGTCAAGGATATCGATATACTCAAAACTTTACTTGGGGACGATTTTACAAACACATGGCAGATCATGATCGTCCCCTTCTAGATCATCTATACGCATCATTCAGTAAAATACAACAGGAAAAAAAGATGAGTCGCAAAAAATTTGCAGAATTCATCATTACAAGTATTCAGAATATCAAATACAATTATATAAAATCTACACCTTGTACAGGAAGAGAAGATTATCCATGTGTTGGAAATGTTCGACTTGGAATATTTGCGCCAGCAGAATTTAGTGCAAATCTCAAAGGAGACTGCGATTCGCGTACAGTGCTACTCTTTGTCATTTTGGCAAAGTTCAACTATGATGTAGCCATATTAAACAGTGATCAATACAAGCATTCTGTATTAGGAATCAGCGTGCCATCACGAGGAAAATATAAAACATACAACAGAAAAAAATATTATTTCGTAGAAACTACTGCAAAAGGATGTCCAATAGGATATTTACCAAAAGATGTATCAACACTTAGGTATTGGGATTTTGTATTAGTCAACTAAAAAAACAATCGTATGAAAACAGATGTATTCTATCTAGCTTTAAGTCAAATGATTCTATCTATAGTTTTGGCAATCATCATATTCTTTATCTCTTACAAAGTCTTAATCAAAATATTTAAGCTAAAAGAAGAAAATCTAAATGATTCAAATCTTGCGTTAAGTGTTTTCTTTTCAGGAATCATCTTTAGTACGGGATACTTACTTAGTGGAATCATTCCATCAATCATAAGTGCAATAGAAATGCTGAAAATTCACGCAAAAGAAAACCTATTTGTAGAAATCTTAAAATATGCTTCACTATCGTTATTTGCAGGGTTTTTATTGGCAGGACTAATTCACTTCAGTTCCTTCATGTTGGCAAAAGCGCTCACAAAACATGTAGACGAAGTTGGAGAGTTGAAGAAAAATAATTTAGCTGTCGCGATTTTACTCACAACAATCATTATCTCCATCACAATCATTTCAAGAGACAGTCTCGTATTTTTGATTGAACTCTTCTTACCACAACCAACTGTTTTAGAATATACTTCGTAAACCTTACTTCAAAATGGCTTGGTTTATAACGTACCACACATATCTAAAAACACTAGAGTATATCGTTTTTGGACTTTATCGTACGGATGACTACAGTCGTAAAAAATATACTATTTATAAACTTACAAAAGATGAATTGTATATTGACAAAAGTGAAACATGGCATACAAAACACGATTTTGGAAAAGAATACAAGTTTCATGGTTACAAAGCATCCAATGAAAAATACCAGCTAGTAGAAGAATTACTTCATAACGTTCCTCGTATCATACTTAGCAAAAAAATAAAAAAATATGGAGATAATTTTGGAAGTAAACTTCAAGACAACCTTATCATAGAGGTATTTGACGGAGAACAAAAAACGAATATAATCATTGATTCATACATTAAAGAAACAGAAGAATTACCTGTGAAATTACGTGAATTTAGGCTGTTAGTTGAATCATTCATCAAAAAGCTAGAATCGATAGAATAACTTATTCAGGACCAAGAAATTAATTTTGTTTAATGTTTTTGTTAATAAGTTAAACATTTAGTATATTTAAAGTATACTAAACCACCTTTTGCCATGAAAAAAATTAACTTCCTCCTGAGTTGCTTACTCTGTATGAGTGCTTTTGGGCAACAACTCATTTCCATCACGCCAGTAAGTAACAATACTATATTACTACACTTTGACGAAGGTGAAAAAGACTTTTCTAATTTTGATGAGTTTTATTTCTACAGTGCGCCAAATGCAACGTACTACGGACAGATAGATGAAACGCAAGCACTCGTAGCTTCAAACTTTACCATTACAAGTGCTGATGATGCTTTTTACATAACGCCACAACAAGCATCTGCAACATTCTTTAAAGCAAAAGAACAAGTAGCTTTGCTAGAATACTATGTCTACGTCCGATTGCCTAATGCCATGGAAAACGGTAAAACATATACGGTAAATGTCACAAACATAAATACAGAATTAAGTTCATACGATCTAACTTTTAATGAATTTGTAAACTTCTCGGAAAGTATTCATGTCAATCAAGTTGGAATGATTCCGAGTGCTACAGAAAAATTTGCTTACGTATCACAATGGCTTGGGAAAAACAACATCGCAAACAGTCATCATGAAGATTTTACAAGTTTCGAAGGAACAACCTGTCATGTTGTACGCGCATCAGACAATCAAATCATATACACAGGAACTGGCGCTGACGGATTACAATTTAAAGCACCAAACACATTAGCAGATTATTCGGAAGACTTTGCTACCAAATACTGGTACAACTCGCCAATGTGGCAATTTGAATTCGCTGAAGTAGGAAACTCAATTCCCGTAGACGATACAGAAGAATATAAAATAGTCATAGAAGGAATTGGAAGTTCATTTCCATTCAAAATCTCCAATAAAGTATACGATGATATATACAAAACTGTGTCCAATAGTTTATTATACCAACGAAGCGGATTTGATAGAGGAAATGAATATGCACCATTCATAAAACCTGTAGATCACATGCCTGGCGTTGACGGATTTGAAATAACCTATTCCAATTACAGACGTATGGACAATGTAAATGGTGATGAAGAAAGTTTTGTACAATTGCCTACACAAGCAACTTCACTCATCAACCCGACAAATCCAGCAGCTTGGATGACTTCTCCTGATAGTTTTCCATGGGGAAGTGGAGGACATTTTGATGCAGGTGATTTTGACGTATACATTCAGCATTTAAACTTACCAATTTATGCAAGCTTCATATATCAACTCGCGCCAAATGGTTTTAAAGATGGCGATTTAAACATTCCTGAAAATAATAATGGTATTCCAGACATACTTGATGAAGTACAATGGACACTAGATTTTTTTAGACGGACCAAAGGACCAACTGGCGGAATTTGTGGAGGAAAAGAAACAGACGGTTATTATGGACCATCGTACAATGATGGCTCTGGAGATTCTTCATCTGAGCAAATGTGGTATGTGTATAAGGAAGATCCAACAGCTTCTTATGTGTATGTGATTGCAGCTGCAAATTTCTCAGCAGCGTTAACCATTGCTGGCGATTCAAACAATCAAGCACAATTATACCAAGATGAAGCAATTGCTGCATACAACTGGGCAACTGCGAACGCAACAGCCGCAGATTTAGAACAATTATTTCAAGGAATTAGCTACGCAGGCAAAGTAAAAGACTTAAAACTAACGGCGGCGGCAGCTTTATATAGTTTAACAGGAGGACAGGAATATTTAGACTATTACAAAAACAATACTATAGTCACAACAGCAACTACATTTTTATATCAATTTCAAATTCATGATGAATCACTAGCAAACTGGATATTCAGTGTCATTCCACAAAACAAATGGACAAACTTTGACGTAGATGCGATCAATTTGCAAAACACACAAATCCAAGCAATCAACTATTGGAGTGATGTTTGGGGAACAGATGATATTAATCTAAAACCAATTCGTTTCATAAAATCTCAATACCAACCTCCAATTTTAGGAACAACAGCTTCTACGCCGCAAATAATGCCACAAATTATATCATACTATCACACACAAGATAATCTATTACTCAATAAAATGCTTTCTAGTAATGATATGATGTTAGGCGGTAATCCTGAAAATAAAGTATACATAACACGTGCAGACGAATTTGGTGCAGAACGATATGTTAGAGAAGTATTGCACGATGCCGTTTTCACCAATGCTGGAAATGCAATTCCAGGAATTCCATTATACACGCATCACTTAGATAGTCAGGAAAACTTTATCATGTCACCACCAATTGAAGATTGGCCATATATGGAAATGAACCTTGATGCGAGAGTCTATTTTTTACAATCAGAATTTACCATTCATCAAAACACAATTCAGACGATGATGTTTTATGGGTATTTAAATGCACTTTTCAATCCTGAACTCATACTAAGTGTAGGCGAAAATGAATTGAATGAGACGAGAAATGTTGTGGTATTTCCAAATCCAAATGAAGGTGTTTTTACTATTCAATGGAAAGCAAATGCTAACTTTAAAGAAGCATTATTATATGATATCAACGGAAGAAAAATAGACATAAAACTCAATAAACAATTCGCTCAAAATAGTATAGAAATAAAAACAGGATTTTTAAGTGAAGGTATTTATATCTTGAAAATAAACATAAATAACAATATCATTACAAGAGAAATAAACATTCGATAAACATACTTCAAATCCAAAAAGCGTCATTTTATGGTTAGTGAAATGACGTTTTCATCATTTTAACAATCGATATTTATAAATATCGATGAATTTGTCTTTTTCAACTTTAAAAAAAGAATCCATTTACCTACATTCGCAAAAGCAAATTCTCCCCAATCTGCAATTTGCTCAATACGCCACTTTTTTAAAAATAATAATACTTGGAGGTATAAACCTCTACGAATACTTTAGGGGCAAAAAGCATGTTAAGACAAGCTGTTTTTCTAAAGATATTTCTTGAAAAGAATATAACTTTTTAGGTTACGAAGACTAAAAATGGATATATAATATTATACAACGTGCTTAAAATATTTTCAACTAAATAGAATATATGAAACTAAAATTACTATTAGCCTTGTTAATGATTACCAATATTACATTGGCAACTACTGAACTTCCGCCACCAGCAAACGATAACTTTGCAGATGCTATTCCTATTGCCTGTGGTGGTAATTATACATCAAGTACAGCAGAAGCAACCTTAGACGAAGACAATGCGCCCGACTCTGTTAGTCCAGCAGTTGATTTAGATGCGCCAAATATTTGGTATACGTATACAGGTTCCGGAACTCCAGAAACAGTAACCTTAGATTTATGTGCTTCTGGATATGATACTTCGTATTTAGTATACACAGGAACTTCTGGAAATTTAAGTTTAGTTGCTGCCAATGATGACAATGCCGATCAATGCGGTTCTGGATTTCGGTCGTACGGCACTTTTGAATCAGATGGGACTACAACATATTACATTACAGTTACTGGGTACAATTCGACAAGTATTGGACTTGTTGATTTAACCGTTACCTGCGAAGAAAATTCACCTACGCCAAATACAATTGCGTTAGCAATTCCAATCACGCCATCACCTGAAGGAACTGGTTGTGATGGTGGGAATTATACTTTCAATCTAGATTTTACAAATACTAATACAACAGATAGTGGTATGAGTGGCTGTGTGCTTGGAGACTTTGAAGGTATAGATCAATTCTTTACATGGACAGCAACAACAAATGGTTTGCAATTTAATACACCTTCTTTTTCAGGACGTTCAGGAATGATTATCAGAAATGCAAACGCTCCATACGATGTTATTGATTGTACTCGCGCAATAGACAATTATTCTGCAATTTTTACAGGGTGGAATATTGGAGACAATTTAATCATTCAAGTATATAAAAGTGAAGGACAAACAGGAACTGCAGATGCAATTTTCTGTTTAGAAGAAAAAACAATTGTCTCACCGCCTAATGATACTATTGCAGGAGCAATACCTATTACTCCAGGCGCAGCCGGAAGTGCATGTACAACAACGAGTAACAATCAAACCATCTCTTTTAATACAGATACCTACACAACAACCGATAGTGGTATAGATACGAATTGTATAGGTGAAGATACAGGAGTAGATCAATTTTTTACATGGACAGCGACTTCTGGAGGTTTACTTTGGGGACAAAATCCAGACAACTTGGGTATAGCGGTACGTAGTACTTCAGGTGTTGAATATGGATGTATTGTAAGAAACATGGGAGATCCCGTAAAACTTAGTGGTTGGCAAATAGGAGAAGATTTAATTATTCAAATATTTAACTATGAAAACTATCACTATGATTCTATCTCATTTTGCTTAAGAGAATACAATACTCCGGTAAATAATTTAATTACTGGAGCAACTCCAATTGTTCCTATTGGTTTAGGAAACGATTGTAATGGAACTACACTCTTTTTTAGCGCTGATGGAACTACAGATAGTGGACTTGACGGATCTTGTAATACTGTAAATACAGGATACGATCAATTCTTTTCATGGACAGCAACTACAAATGCATTACTCTGGTCTGGTCTTACAGAAAATCCAGGAATCATTATACGAGATACAGCCGGAAACGAAATTACATGTGCAGATACTATTGCTCCTGATGATACTGTTTTAAGTGGTTGGCAAGTTGGAGACGAATTAATCATTCAAATATATGATTGGGTATTTGAAATTACCAATGGGAATGCTTCATCAAATGTAGAAGATTCATATAGAGATGTTTCATTCTGTTTAAAAGAGCATATACTAGCGCCACCTCCAGGACAAACCTATGTGCCAAATGATAATTTTGAGCAAGCTTTAATTGACTTAGGATACGATAGTGTATTGGACAACTTTGTAACGACAGCTAATATTAACACAGTTGAATTTTTAGATGTATCAAACAGAAACATTACAAACATCGTTGGAATTGAAGATTTTGCAGCATTAAAAACCTTATTTGCTTTTGATAATCAACTGACAAACATTGATATAACACAAAATAGTGCATTGGAAGACTTAAGTGTTCAAAATAATTCACTTTCAACTTTAGACATCACGCAAAATTTAGCATTAAAAATTGTAAATGCAGGAAATAATAATTTGACTGCCGTAGATCTTTCGCAAAATACAGCATTGGAAAAAGTGAACTTTCAGCAAAATCAACTTACGGCTATCAATGTTATGCAAAACATAGCTTTGGAAGATTTAACGGTTCCTGGAAATACACAAATATCCAGCGTAAATGTATCAAACAATACAAGTTTGGTACAATTATCTATAAGTGATACACAAATATCCACTTTAAATCTTTCGAATAATACGAGTCTAACAAATTTATTTATAGCAAATTGTCCAATATCAGTATTAGACATAAGCTCAAATTTAGCATTAGAATTTTTGAGTGTTTCAGGAACGCAATTAACAAATATAGATCTATCTGATCACCCTGTTTTCGATGCTCTATTTGCAGAAAATACAAGTACGCTAACAGGTATAAACGTTCAAAACGGAAACAATACAAACTTTAGATTCTTCTTCACAAGAAACACACCAAATTTAGCATGTGTACAGGTTGATAACGTAGCATACAGTACTGCAAGCTGGACAGACGTAGATGCAGGAACAAACTTTAGTACAGATTGTGGTTTTCTTGAAAATGATGCATGTTTTCAAGCAATTTCAGTACCAATAAGTAATGGTACATGCAACACTACAGTTTCAGGAACATTAGCTCAATCTACAAACTCGAATGCGTACAACTGTTTTGGAAGTACAGATTTTTCAGATGTTTGGTTTAGTTTCGTTGCTACGGAAACAACACATAATATTCAAACATTAAACACTTCAGGAGCAGGCTCAAGAGTATTTCATGCAGTAATTGATGCGCAAACTTACGATTGTGGAAACATTACCGATGCCATTTATTGTACAGACGATGTACAAGGTCAAGCAACTGGATTGATCATTGGAAATACCTATTACATTCAAGTATATACAGATGTAGTAAACTCAACAGAAACGTTTGATGTATGTGTGTCTACAAATGCAATTCCAGGACTTACGTATGTGCCTGATAATAATTTTGAACAAGCACTCATCGATCTTGGGTATGATACTGTTTTAGATGATTATGTAACAACCGCAAATATAAATACGGTTACCACATTAGATGTCATAAATAAAAACATTGCCGATCTTACAGGAATTGAAGCATTTGCAGCACTAGAACAATTATTTATAGATAATAATAATATCTCTACAACTGTAAACTTAACTCAGAATTCTTTGTTAAATGCATTATTTGCTGAAAATAATACAATGACTTCAATAGACGTGAGTCAAAATCCGCTCTTAGAAACACTATACTTAGCAGGAAATTCTTTGACATCATTAGATGTAACGCAAAACTCTGTATTACAAACGTTGTTAGTGGAAAACAATTCGCTTTCATCAATAGATGTAACACAAAATCCAGCATTAAGAATTATTGGATTAGGAGGTAACGGTCTTGCAGAATTAGATATTACTCTAAATCCATTATTGACGTATGTGTCCGCTACAAACAATTCATTAACTGTGGTCGATTTAACACAAAATCCAGCATTAACTCGTGCATATTTTTCAAACAATCAATTATCTGCAATCGATGTATCTCAAAATTTAATGCTAGAAGAATTAGGTGTTTTTAGTAACCCACAAATACCAAGTATTGATGTTACTAACAATACAAACCTAAGAACATTAAACGTAAGCTTTACGCAAGTTTCAGAAATAGACGTGTCAAACAATCTAGCTCTAGAAAGTTTATCATTTGTCAATTGTCCAGTAACTGAAATTGATGTCACAGCAAATGCAGCATTAAAAACACTAAGTGTAGCGCAAAGTTTAGTGACAACTATTGATGTTTCACAAAACCCAGTATTTGAATGGATATCTATTAGAAACACTCCATCATTGATTGGTCTCAACATGCAAAACGGAAACAATACAAACGTAACGTTGTTTTTAGTTACAGATACACCAAACTTAGCCTGCGTACAAGTAGATGACGTAGCATATAGTACTGCCAATTGGACAAGTGTAGATTCAGGAATAAACTTCAGTTTAGATTGTGGCTTTCCTGCCAACGATAATTGTGAAAATGCTATCTCAGTGCCAATGAGTGATGCAACTTGTAATAACACAATCTCTGGAACGATGAACTTAGCTACAAACTCAGTGGAGTTCTCTTGTTTTGGAGAAGGAACAGGCTTATCTGATGTATGGTTCAGTTTTGTTGCTACAGAAACAAGTCACAATATCAAATTCCAAAATATAGTAGGACCTCAAAATTTCTTGTTACGACATGCAGTAATCGATGCAGAAACATATAACTGTGGTAATATCACAGAAACTATTTACTGTACAGACAACTTTGAAGGACAAGCAACAGGATTAACGATTGGTAATACATATTACATACAAGCGTTTTCATATGAACCAAATGCAAATGTAACTTTTGATGTATGTGTATCTACAAACTCAATTCCAGGGCAAACCTATGTGCCTGATAATAACTTTGAGCAAGCCTTGATAGATTTAGGATATGATACAACCTTAGATGATTATGTAACTACAGCAAACATCAATACGGTAAATGACCTAAATATTCGTAATCTAAGTATTTTTGATCTAACAGGAATTGAAGACTTTGCAGCATTAGAAATTTTAAACTGTGGATTAAACTTTTTAGGTGAAGTTGATTTAAGTAATAATACCAATCTTACAAGTTTGATCGCAGATAACAGTGCTATGGTTGCTTTAAACATGAAAAACGGTAATAACACAAATGTAACAACATTCATCACATTAGGGAATGTAGACTTATCTTGTGTACAAGTTGATGACGCTGCTTATAGTACAACCAATTGGACACTTATTGAATCGTCAACTAGTTTCAGTGAATTTTGTGGAAATCCAATTCAAGTAGCAGCAAAAGTGTACTTGCAAGGAGCAATGCTCAACACTCCTGATGGTATGATGAGAACTGACTTAAAAGATAATAATTATGTTTCTTCTACAAGCAGTCCATACGAAGATGGAATTGGAGCAAATAACGATGTGTTTATGGGAACAGGACCAAATACAATAGTTGATTGGGTTTGGATAGAACTTAGGGATTCCGCAAATCCATCTCAAATTGTTGCCGCAAAATCAGCACTATTACAGCGTGATGGAGATATTGTAGATGCTCAAGGAAATGATACAGACACTCCAGTAAGTTTCAATCAAGAGCCAGGCGATTACTACATCGTCATTAAACATAGAAACCACTTAGGAATCATGTCAGATGGCGCAGTAACCTTATCTAATACAACGTTGACTGTTATAGATTTTACGAATAGAAACAATGAGCTTACATTTGGATCAAATGCGCAAACCAATTTTGGAATGCCAGCAGATGTCGTGGCTATGTGGGCAGGAAATGTAAATGGAGATAATCTTGTACAGTATTCAGGAACAACACCAGATGCACCAGCCATTCTTTCTAGAGTACTAAATGATGTTGGAAACTTCCTAAACTTCCCAACCTTTACCGTTTCTGGATATGACGCCAATGATGTTAATATGGATGGTAATACACAATATACAGGAACAACTCCTGATACGCCTTTCATCTTACAAAATATATTAGCGCATCCAGGAAACTTCTTAAACTTTAGTACGTATCAAATCTTGGCGCAGTTGCCTAGTAACGAATAGAAAAATAACATCATAGCAAGAATATATTTTTTTATCGTAAATGTTTAAAAATAGGTTTGGTAAATGAAATCTAAATTTTATTAAATAAACTCAAGTGAAAAACCGTCTGTAGTAAACACAGACGGTTTTTTATTGGTCTGCTTTTCAAAGTTATATAATGTTGTAAATATAGATGTTGAAAATCTACAAGACAAAAGGAGAAAGTATTGCAATTTTAAATATTAAGATGATTTATTTTTGCCATAAATATTAATGATATCTTAATTGTTAAATCCTTTGTAAAGTATTTTCATAAATCGCGACAGATTTCGTAATTTAGCAAACCAGATAAAAAATAAAAATTCTTAATAGAAAATATGTCAGATAATATAGCTACGTTAGAAGTCAATGGAGAGAAACATGAGTTCCCAGTAATCGAAGGAACAGAAAATGAAATCGCTATTGATATCAAAAAACTAAGAGGCTCCACAGGTGGAGTTATCACAATTGATCCAGGATACAAAAACACAGGTTCTTGCCAAAGTGCAATTACATTTTTAGATGGAGAAAAAGGTGTGCTTCGTTACAGAGGTTATGCCATTGAAGACTTAGCTGAAAAAGCAGACTTTTTAGAAGTTGCTTACTTATTAATTTTTGGAGAATTACCAACTTCTGACGAATTGGCAAAATTCCACAAAGACATCAAAGCACAATCTGTGGTTGATGATGACGTAAAGAAAATATTAGACGCTTTTCCAAAAAGCGCACATCCAATGGGTGTTTTAGCATCGCTTACAAATGCTTTAACAGCTTTCAATCCATCTTCTGTAAATGTTGATTCAGAAGAAGATATGTATAAAGCAATCGTAAAAATATTAGGAAAGTTTCCTGTATTAGTAGCTTGGACAATGCGCAAGAAGCAAGGTTTACCATTAGATTATGGAGATGCTTCATTAGGATATGTAGAGAATGTATTAAAAATGATGTTCAAGCAACCAAATGAAGAATACAAGCTTAATCCAATTGTTGTCAATGCGTTAGATAAGCTATTAATCTTACATGCAGATCATGAACAAAACTGTTCTACATCTACAGTACGTATTGTAGGTTCTTCTCACGCTGGATTATTCGCTTCATTAGCTGCTGGAATCTCAGCACTTTGGGGACCATTACATGGAGGAGCAAACCAAGCTGTATTAGAAATGTTAGAAGGTATTCGTCAAGATGGTGGAGACACTAAAAAATACATGGCGAAAGCAAAAGATAAAAGCGATCCTTTCCGTTTAATGGGATTCGGACACAGAGTTTACAAAAACTTCGATCCAAGAGCTACGATCATCAAGGTTGCTGCCGATGAGGTATTAGGAGACTTAGGTGTAGAAGATCCAATCCTAGACATTGCGAAAGGATTAGAGCAAGAAGCATTACAAGATCCATACTTTGTAGATAGAAAACTATATCCAAACGTAGACTTCTACTCTGGAATTATTTATAGAGCTATGGGAATTCCAACAGAAATGTTTACAGTAATGTTCGCATTAGGACGTTTACCAGGTTGGATTGCTCAATGGAGAGAAATGCGCTTACGCAAAGAACCAATTGGTCGTCCAAGACAAGTTTATATTGGAGAAAACCACAGAGAATTCAAATCAATCTCTGATAGATAATATAAAAAATAACACTGAAAAGCTTCATGGGTTTAAAACCTATGAAGCTTTTTTACTATATACCCCGAATTACATGCTAGAACTTTACGTAAATGATGAAACATCTCGATTAAAAGCAGTTGTTCTTGGAACAGCAGAAAGCTGCGGACCTACTCCAAAAGCAGAAGATTGCTATGATCCGAAATCAAAACAACATGTGTTGGCAGGAACATATCCGCTAGAAAAAGATATGGTGCCAGAAATGGAAGCTGTTGCAGCTGTTTTTGAAAAATATGACGTCAAAGTATTCCGCCCAAAAATCATTCAAGATTACAATCAAATATTTTCTAGAGATATTGCTTTTGTCATTGAAGATAAATTCATCAAATCGAATATTCTACCAGATCGCGATCGTGAAATAGAAGCAATTCAGCATGTAATTGATCAAGTCAATCCAGAAAACGTAATTACACTTCCAGAAGAAGTACATGTAGAAGGTGGTGATGTAATGCCATGGGGCGATTATATTTTTATTGGAACCTATTCAGGAGAAGATTATCCAGACTACATAACAGCACGTACAAATGTTGATGCTGTGATTGCATTGCAAGAATTATTTCCTAACAAAACAGTAAAATCATTCGAATTACGTAAATCAAACACGGAACCTAAAGAAAATGCATTGCACTTAGATTGCTGTTTTCAGCCAATAGGAACAGACAAAGCAATCTTACACAAAAATGGCTTCTTAGTAGAAGATGAATACGAATGGTTGGTAAATTTCTTTGGGAAAGAAAATATCTTCGAAATTACCAAAGAAGAAATGTACAACATGAATAGTAATGTGTTCTCTATTTCACCAGAAGTTGTCGTTTCTGAACAAAACTTTACGCGACTAAATACATGGCTAGAAGCTCAAGGATTTACTGTAGAAAAAGTGCCGTATGCAGAAATAGCAAAACAAGAAGGTTTATTACGTTGTAGTACAATGCCTTTAATAAGAGGATAGTAAGTTTTGTATATTTCTACGTACTAAAAGGAAAACTTTAGCTTATGTGGAAACGTTTCTTAAAAATAGCTTGTTTCATTATCATCATAGGAAATTCTTACTATGTAAATGCTCAAGGTGCTATTAGTGGTTTTTACAACAAAAAAACTAATATTACTGTTGTAGCAGGTTTTGGTTTTGAAGACTCTAAAAACTATTTCATCGGAAAAGAAAAAAGTGACTTAAGTCGAAATTTATACAGTATCTCTCTATTTGGAATTTATGGTATTAGTGATCGATTAAATATACAAGCTTCATTACCATACTTATCAAGCAACAATCAAAACGGATTGCAAGACGCACAATTCTATCTAAAATACAAAGCTATTGAAGGAACAGTTAAGGGAAACAAGCTAGAACTTTCCTTTGCTACTGGTTTTTCTTTCAATGTAAGCGATTACAATTTAGGCGGATTAAATGATATTGGACAACAAGCAAAAATCTTAGAAACACGAGCATTATTACATTACCAGAAACAATCAGGTTGGTTTGCAAATGTACAAAGTGGTTTCTCGTTTAAGTTTGAAGAAGTACCAAATAGCTTTCCGTTTACGTTCAAATTTGGGAAAGCAAGCACTAAAAATTATTTTGATATTTGGTATGACTTTCAATATGCTTTTGGCGGAATTGACTATCTCGGAACACCAAGACCTCAAAACTTTAAGCGAATTGGTGTTAACTATCATAAAGTAGGTGGAACATATCACTTTCCAATTTCTAAAAAGTCAGGAATATATGTGGCGCCATCATACACAATAACGGGGAGAAATGTATTTCAAGGATTCGCATATCATGTTGGATGGACCTATCAAATCTAAATAAAATAAAAACGAAAATCCTTTTCGAAAATTATCATAAACTATCTTAGTTTTTATGTAATTTTATCACTTTAAAAATCAATAACTAAAAGTTAGATATACTATGCAGCAAACTACCAACACAATCCTTATGGTACGTCCGGTTGCGTTTCGAATGAACGAACAAACAGCGGTAAACAATTATTATCAAAAAGTATTAGATGGCATCTTGCCAGAGACAGTACAAACCAAAGCAGCAGCAGAATTTGATGCATATGTAGAAAAACTACGCGGAATTGGTGTCAATGTAGTTGTGATACAGGATACAAAAGAGCCAGATACTCCAGATTCAATATTTCCGAACAACTGGATTTCTTTTCACGAAAACGGAAATGTAGGTTTATATCCAATGTATGCGGAAAATCGTCGTCAAGAACGTAGAGAAGATGTATTGACTGAATTGGAAAAAGCAGGGTATCATATTGAAAATATTGTTGATTACACGTCTGCGGAAGAAGAAGAAATTTTTTTAGAAGGAACAGGAAGTTTACTATTAGACAGAGTCAATAGAAAAGCATATTGTGCTTTATCTCCACGTGCAGATGAAGAACTTTTTATTGAATTCTGTGAAGATTTTGAATATACGCCTGTGATTTTTACAGCCAATCAAACAGTAAATGGAGAGCGAAAAGCCATTTATCATACCAACGTAATGATGTGTTTGGCAGAAACATTTGCAGTAATCTGTTTAGAATCTATTGATGACAAAAAAGAACGCAACAACGTAAAAAAACACCTCAAAGAAGACGGAAAAGAAATCATCGCTATCACAGAAGCGCAAGTCAACAACTTTGCAGGAAACATGTTGCAAGTAAAAGGTGCTAATGACGAACTATTCTTAATCATGAGTGCAGCTGCACATCAATCGCTTACAGAAAATCAAATACAAGCTATAGAAAAACATTGTAAAATCTTGTCAAGTTCATTAGATACAATTGAAGCTTGTGGTGGTGGAAGTGCTCGTTGTATGATGGCTGAGGTTTTCTTACCAAAGAAATAAATTATTAAAAACGTGTCAAATCGAAATTTAGTTCGATTTCATCATGATATAAAAAAGCCTGAGAATCAAATCTTCTCAGGCTTTCTATATTTTCAGAATCATTTAAATTTTAAATGATTGTTTCAATACATCTACTTTCCGCAATCAGTATATTCTTGAACAATTTGCTTTAAATTCTCTTCATTCTTCACATCAAATTCTCCAGCTTTCAAATCGCTCGCAACCTGTTTACATTTCTTTAAATACTTTGCCATCGCTTTAGAAATCTTCTCGTTTTTACGATCGTCAATCATAAAACCAACCTTCTGATCTTTCACTTTAATCACATATGTTCCTTCTTCACCAGGTTTTACCAATAGCATGTTTCCATTTTCTTCATAAATCTTCTCATAAAAATATGAATTATTAAATCCGAAATTAGCAGCATTAGATAACTTTTTCATGGCATTTCCTTTTGTTTTCATACCGTAAAATGTTTTCTCAATACCTTCATCTGTAGCAGTAAATGAAATTCCGTCTTTCGCTGAAAACTTCTTAATACGCTTTCTTCCTTTATCATTCTTATAACGAATGCTAATATACTTTCCGTAGTTATCAATAGAATTCATATCGTGCAAACCAGAAACTTCTTGTCCAGGTTCTATCTGAAGTTTCTCAAAAATCACATATACAGTTCCAGTATACGTTTTTCCTTTCTTATCAGTAATACTTCCAGGAACACCATATAAATTGACACTATTTTCTTTGGCGATTTTTACTTTTTCTTTGCGTAAATCGCTCATGTGTTTCTTAGCTTGACGGCCAAAAACATATCCACGACCTACCATTGCTTCTACAAACAATTGTCCGAATGTTCTTGAAAAGCGATTGGTAAACATAGTTTTAGAACCTTCGTCAAACTCAAAAGTCTCATCAGTATACGTTTTTACAACTGCTGCTGTAGAACCTGTTTTACGAGATTCTGTAGCAGAAGCCACTCTAATTCCGTCTAAATCTGTGATTGCATACGCTTTCTCACTCGCTGAATAATATACTTTTCCAACAATTTTAATTCCTTGCGAACCACCAAAAGTAATCGTTCCATTAGGTTTTACATACGGTTTATAACGACCAACTGTTTTCTTGCGTTCGTCCGCTTCCATCTTTGCTTTTGCCGCAGCTTGCATATATTTCTCACTGATAGATTCGCGTTCTTCCGCAAAAAAAGCAGCAACAGCTTCTTTGTTAATTCCGTCAGCGTCAATTAAACCGTATTTTTCACTCAGTAAGCGAATGATAATCTTTTTAGAATTAAAAGAAGTTTTTAAAATCTCATATGGAATCTCTGTTTTTTGCCCATCAGCAGAAGTCATTTCTAAATATTGATGATCTTGAATAGAAGAAATAGAAATGGCTTTGTAATGTGCGTCAAAAGCTTTTTCTCCAGATAAATACTTAAAAGTATGCTTATTTCGTTCATTACCTTTTTCTATAATGGCAACTTCTTTCTTGTCAAAAAGCACTTTATTTTTTTTAATCTTAATTTTTTGACTCATTGCTAATACAGGTACTAAAAGCAATAATAATACGATTTTTTTCATGTTAATATGTTAATTATAAATAATGATTGTTGGCTAAAGTACTAAAAATAAAACTACAGAGTATGAGAAAGTTACAGTTATGATTTAACAGAATTGTATTTTGAAGACCTAATTTTATTGAAAATATATAAAAAATGTAAAAAACATATAAAATCTTAGTGAAATTGGCAATATCTCCATAAAATTTATAGATTATTAAAGAATACTTTTGTTTTTAACAAACAACCAATTATTTTTACTCGCTAGATTGTAATGCCTCGAAAACGTTACTATTATTCGAAATTGATTACACATGCTTTCTAAAAAAACAAAATACGGACTAAAAGCATTAAGTTACATTGCCAGAAAAGGTGATGACGCACCTGTGTTGATCTCAGAAATTGCTACTGAAGAAAACATTTCTAAAAAATTCCTTGAGGCAATTTTATTACAGCTCAAAAACAACGGATTATTAGGTTCAAAAAAAGGAAAAGGCGGAGGC
This sequence comes from Kordia sp., assembly GCF_965224175.1. Classification (GTDB taxonomy): domain Bacteria; phylum Bacteroidota; class Bacteroidia; order Flavobacteriales; family Flavobacteriaceae; genus Kordia. The sequence goes on along the minus strand of NZ_OZ245041.1, from coordinate 2,110,000 downwards.
TATTATTTAATCAAAACACCAAATGAAATAAAGGTAGCTTCACTTATTAGAATCTTAGAAGGTCCAATTGCTATGCTACCTTGTGTAAGTTTAAACTTTTATGAAAAATGCGATGATTGTCCCGATGAAACTAAATGTGGACTGCATCAACTTATGTTAGAAGTACGTGATAATATGTTGGCTGTTTTAGATAACAAAACACTTGAAGACCTTACAAGTTTATAAATCTCAATTATCTCTACGAACTTTTCGTTGTTCATTGTCAATAATTAATATCTTTGCACCTTAATTTTTAGGAGTAATGAATATTCAAGAAGTATTAACAGCAAAAGTCAAAGAAGCATTTCAAACCTTATATAACACTACATTAGATACTGTAGAATTTCAAGCTACAAGGAAAGATTTTGAAGGTGATATTACAGTAATGATATTTCCTATGATGCGCGTTAAAAAGATGAATCCTGTGCAACTTGGAGAAGAGTTAGGACAGTATTTAGCAGATAACGTAACAGAAATCAATCGTTTTAATGCGGTAAAAGGGTTTTTAAATCTTGTTATTGATGATTCATATTACTTGAATTTCTTCGCGGAAGCGAACAAAAATGATACATTCGGACATCTAACTCCAACAAAAGGTGACAGTGCTGTAATGGTCGAATATTCTTCGCCAAACACCAACAAACCTTTACACTTAGGTCATATTCGTAACAACTTATTAGGATATAGTGTTTCAGAAATCATCAAAGCTTCTGGAAAAAAAGTATACAAGACACAAATCATCAACGATCGTGGAATTCACATATGTAAATCCATGTTGGCTTGGAAACGTTTTGGAAATGGAGAAACACCACAATCTTCAGGTTTAAAAGGTGATAAGTTGGTCGGAAATTACTATGTATTATTCGAATCAAAACTTCGAGAACAAGCTGCTCCAATATTTGAAAATTACAGAAATAATCATTTTGATCCTCCAACTGCGCTAGAAGCGAATATCAAGGAACATAATGCTCTGATTGAAAAATTAGACAGCAAGAAAAAAAAAGAAATAGCTAAGTTTGATCATGATGCGATAGCGCAATTAGGAAATAATTTTAGTATAAAACTAGAAACAGTAATTAATAATAATCTGTTAATTTCTAGTGTGTCTAAAGCAATTTTAGAAGAAGCTACAGAGGAAGAAAAAACAGCTGTTGAAAAGAAAGTAAAGCAGTTTGATAAACTTGTAAAACCTGCTACAGACTTAGAACGTAAAATTGCTGATGAGGTTGGAAAAGTAACTAAAATAGCAAGAGACAAAACAGAAATAATGAATGAAGCGCAAGAAATGTTGCGTAAATGGGAAGCTGGCGATGAAGAAGTAGTTGCGTTGTGGAAACAAATGAATCAATGGGTTTATGACGGATTTGCAGTAACATACACAAACTTAGGTGTTGATTTTGATGCATTATATTATGAAAGTGATACGTATCTTTTAGGGAAAGACTTTGTAAACGAAGGTTTAGAAAAAGGGGTTTTCTACAAAAAAGAAGATGGTTCAGTTTGGTGTGACTTAACAGATGAAGGATTAGACGAAAAAATTGTATTGCGTGCAGATGGAACTGCGGTATATATGACGCAAGACATCGGAACGGCTATTCAGCGTGTAAAAGACTATCCAGATATTGGCGGAATGATCTATACAGTTGGAAATGAGCAAGATTATCACTTTAAAGTATTATTCTTGATCTTAAAGAAACTTGGTTTTGAGTGGTCTAAAAACTTACACCATTTATCGTACGGAATGGTAGATTTGCCAAGCGGAAAAATGAAAAGTCGTGAAGGAACTGTTGTTGATGCTGATGACTTAATGTTTGAAATGACTTCAACAGCTAATCTGATTGCGAATGAAAAAGGAAAACTAGATGGATATTCGGAAGAAGAAAAGAATAGTATTCACAGAAAAGTAGGATTGGGCGCATTAAAATATCAGATGCTGAAAGTTGATCCAAAAAAACGTATTCTATTTGATCCAAAAGAGTCAATAGACTTTAATGGAGATTCTGGACCTTTCATTCAAATGATGTATGTAAGAACAAGAGCGATTTTGCGAAAAGCAGATTTTGATTATTCAGAAACAATCAAAGGAATTGAATTACATGCAAAGGAAAAAGAGCTTTTAAAAGTATTATCTAATTACCCTTCAGTGATTCAAAATGCAGCAAATAACCAAAGTCCTGCGCTAATTGCTAACTATGCATTTGATCTCTCAAAAGAATTTAGTTCATACTATCAAATGGTTTCCATACTTGGAGAAACTGATGAAGCTAAGAAAAAATTCAGAGTACAATTATCAAAGAAAATAGGAGATACCATCAAAAACGCATTTGCTTTACTAGGAATTGAAGTTCCTGAGCGTATGTAATCTCTATAAAATATTTTAACTCGTTCAAGCTGACAATAATAAATTTGAATTGTCAGCTTGGATGTTGTTTATAATTATAACTTCTTCAATTATATAGTGAATAATTCTATAAGTATTTTCTTATGCTTTTATTCAAATCCTTCTAAACTAAAAAGATAATTGTTAAAAATTGTCGAATGATATGACTTACGCCTAAAAGTAAGATTTAAGTTTATATCTTCGTTCTGTTCAGTGTAGCTTTAGAAGCATCTTTACACAACTAGAAAGCTTCTATACATATTTTTTTGCTGAATAAAAACAATATATATATTAGTTATGTCTCAAAAAATATTTTCCCTTTTATTTTTCTTAAGTATGTCCTTTTTGAGTGGACAAACAAAAAACAATGCTCACTTTACCTTAAAACCAACATTAACACCAGATGCTAAGTATGTCATATTTAGCTATGAAGAAGATTTATGGAAAGTTTCTTCAGATGGAGGAGAAGCTTACAGGTTAACCGCTATGCAAGGAGTTGAAACTGATCCAAGTGTGTCTCCAGATGGAAAATGGTTAGCATTTTCGAGCAATCAATACGGGAATTACGATGTATATATCATGCCTTTAAAAGGTGGTGAGATCACTCAATTAACGTTTCATCAAGCTAATGACAAAGTTTCTTCTTGGAATTGGGATAATGAAACAATCAACTTTATATCTAGCCGATACAATTCTATGACGAATTATACCGTCAATATAAAAGGAGGAACACCAACAAGAACATTCAAGCATTACTTTAATACATTACACAATGTAGTTCAACATCCAAAAACAAAAGATATTTATTTTAATGAATCTTGGGAAAGCTCACGTTACGCGCATAGAAAAAGATACAAAGGTGATTACAATCCTGATATAAAATCATACAATAAGAAAACAAAGAAATATACGCAACACACTACGTACAGAGGAAAAGACTTTGGAGCAAGCATAGATAAAGCTGGAAATATATATTTTCAATCAGACCGTAACAATGGCGAATACAACTTATATACATTCGAAAACACAACTCCAAAACGGCTAACTAATTTCCCTACATCTATAATGTGGCCTAAAGTAAGTGCTAATGGTGAAAAAGTAGTATTTAGGAAAGACTATCAATTATTTGTTTACGATACCACTAAAAAAACAACTAAAAAACTAAAGGTTAATATCAATAACAATTCTACACTCAAAAAAGAACAGTCGTATACTATAAAAGGAAAAATCACATATTTTGATGTTTCTCCAGATGGAAAAAAGATGGCTTTTATTGCGAGAGGAAAACTATTTATCTCTGACATAAAAGGAAAATTTGTAAAAGAAATAGTGACAAATCCACTTGAAACAGTAAAAGAAGTAAAATGGTTAAAAGATAATAGTTCTCTATTATTTTCAAGATCTGATAAAGGATATTACAATTGGTTTATAACAAGTGCTAACGAAAAATTTAAGACAAGACAACTTACCAAAACAACGAGTAACAACAGACAAATTACGTTTGATAAAGACAAAACGAAAGGAGTCTATTTAAGAGGTAGAAATGAAATTTACATTCTCGATTTAGAAACGTTTAAAAGCGAATTGATCTTAAAAGATGAGTTGTGGGGGATTTACAATACGAACCCATATTTTTCGCCTGACGGAAACTATATCATGTACAATGCCTACAGAGATTTTGAAGGAGATATTTTTGTGTACAATTTAACGACCAAAAAGACGATCAACCTTACCAAAACCAAAGTTACAGAACGTGCACCAATTTGGTCATCTGATGGGAAATATATTTACTTTTCTTCCGAAAGAACACAACCAAAATTTCCAAGTGGTGGAAATGGAAAGTCTAAAATATATCAAATGGCTTTAGACAAATATGAAAAACCTTTTAAACTAGACAAAGTAAACGAGCTTTTTAAAGAAGAAGACAAGAAGTCAAAAGATAAAAAAGACACAGAAAAGAAAGAAAAAGTTACGGTTTCAATCAACCAAAAAGGATTGATGAATAGGCTCAAAAGGATAAGTCCTACATTTGGAAATCAAAGTGATATCACTGTTGTACAGAATGGAGACAAAACACATATTCTATATCTATCTAATCATGATGAAGGAAAATGGAAGCTGTGGAAAACAACTTTAGAACCTTTTGAAGATGACAAAACAGTTAAGTTTAGTGATAAAACAATATACGGTTATCAATTTATCACTGTTGCTAAAAAACATTATATGTTATCAAGAGGAAATATAAATTCAGTAAACTTAGAAGGAAATAAGTTAAAACCGATTGCAATTAATCATCGTTTCAATAAATCATTAGCTGATGAATTTGATCAAATGTATTATGAAGCTTGGGCAGGAATGGAAGAGAACTTTTATGATGAAAAATTTCATGGAGAAAACTGGCAAAAATTAAGAGATGAATATGCTCAATATTTACCTTATGTTTCCAGCAGAGGAAATTTAAGATTGATCTTTAATGATATGCTTGGCGAATTAAATACGTCTCACTTTGGTTTTTGGTCATATGGAAAAGAAGAAAATACCTATCACGGAACCACAACTTCAGAAACTGGAATTATATTCAATAACGATCGTCCGTTTGTGATAGAAAGAATTGTTCCGGAAGGACCAACGGATATCAAAGGAAAAGACCTTCAAAAAGGAGACAAACTTGTTGCTGTAAATGATAAAAAAGTAGATGAGAATTCTAACCGAGAAATATACTTTGCTAATCCGAAATTCAACGCTGAAACGAAGTTGACATTTAGTAGAGAAGGAAAAGAGTTTTCTGTAAATGTACATTCAATATCATCTTCAAACCTAAAAAGTTTACTCTATGATGAATGGCAAGATCAAAATCAAGCATATGTAGATCAAAAATCAAAAAATAAGATTGCATATGTACATATGAAAGACATGACAGGTAGAGAACTGACTAAATTTTACTATGATTTGGTGAGTGATGAAGCTTACAAAGATGGCTTGATTTTAGATTTACGTTACAATACTGGCGGAAATGTACACGATGCAGTGCTAAACTTTTTACGCCAAAAACAATACTTAAGCTGGAAATATAGAGAAGGAGAATTAACGAGTCAGCCTAATTTTAGTTACAGCGACAGACCTATTGTTTTATTAATCAATGAACAATCTCTTTCGGATGCGGAAATGACAGCTGCTGGATTTAAGGAATTAAAGTTGGGAACGATTGTAGGAACAGAAACGTACAGATGGATCATTTTTACAACAAGTGGATCTTTAGTAGATGGTTCTTCTTATCGATTACCAGTTTGGGGTTGTTATACTTTAGACGGAAAGGACTTAGAAACGAATGGAGTTGCGCCAGATGTGTATGTTGGTAAAAACTTCAAACAACGTTTAGAAAATGAAAAGCCACAATTAGATAAAGCAATTGAAATCATATTAAAAGAATTGAAGAAATAATCATACGAAAAAGAGGTTAATCTGGGATTTAAGAATCGTAATTTAGTATTTAAAAGTGATCAATTTGTTTGCTAAAGAATATTCTAATGTGAAATAAGCAGGATGTCGTAATTTCCTTGAAATTCTGGAAAAGATGTATCGAATATATCTAAAAATCGACACGAAAACTCACATTAGGCGTAATGCCTAAAGCACGATTTTGAATTTCAGATACAATTTCATTATCTAAATTATAATACTCATTCAACACATTTTGTTGATCGAATACATTCCAAACGGACAATCCGATTTTAGCATAAATTTTCTTCTTTTTAGATAAAGTCAAACGATACGTTGTAGAAAAATCGGTTCTAAAATAATCTTCTAAATTTTCAGCATTAGGAGAATTATAATTGATTTCGCCATTGACTACAGCTGGATTTCCAATAGAAGTTGTTGGTCTTCCAGAACGGAAATACGTTCCTAAAGAAAATTCAAAATCTTTCCAAGAATACGTTCCACCAAGCGTTAAATTATGCGTAATATCTATGTTATTAGGAAACTGTGCACCATTATTAAGTGACATAAATTCATAAGTATTCTCGCTAATAGAATAACTCAGCCATGTGTTGAAATCGTGCCATTTTTTGTTGAATAAAACATCAATTCCATACGTGGTATAACTTCCAACGGCATTGACAAACTGAAACTGATTCTGAAAACCTTGGCTTCTCGTCGTAATTCCGTCTACATCTTTCACATAAGCTTCAGCACTAACCAACAAATTATTCTTATTGTATTGTACGCCTACAGAAGCTTGTTTACTTTCAATCAATGGAACAGAAGTGCCATTTGCCAGTGTCCAACGACGTTTTTCAATGCCTAGAAAATCGTTTTGTAAATCAATAATCTGTGAAATGGCTTGACTTTTATATTCACCCAAAACTAACAAGCTAAAATGATTTGAAAACTGCTGTCTAAAATTCAATCTTGGTTCAAAGCGATAGGTGTCAATCTTTCCATAGCGATTTCCTCTAATTCCAAACGTAATCATAGTTCGGTAACTATCAGAAAAATAATTTACCTGAGAATATAGCGCATGATTTCGCATCACATCTTTACGGTCACTTCGAAATCGCGGATTACTTACATCTTGAATATTCGTGATTCCGATCTCTGAAAACTGATATCCGCTTTCTATGGTAAAATTTTCATCGATACGATACTTTGTATGAAGCTTAATAGCACTATCTGCCAAATCATTCTCCTGAAACAAACGCTGATTATTGGTGATATTAAAATTCGTTGCTTCCAAATTATAATTAGAAGTATACAACTGTATTTGTGTTGAAAATGCAGGTGACCATTCGCGATTGTACGTCAAACCTGTAGCTAAATTTCGTTGTGTAATTCCACTATTTACAGCGCGTTGTTCATTATTAAGCGTTGCTTGTTCCGTATAACTCAAATCATTAAAAATATTTAAAAAACTAAACTGTAAATTATCTGTTTTAGAAATATCATAAATGAACTTCGTGCTCATGTCATAGAAATAAAAATCTCTATTTGTTGTAGTCGTATTGTTTGTATTCTGATTGTTATTGGTAATGTCAGTATCTTGAAAAATACGATCAAAATAGATGGCGTATGTTGGTGTTTCTATCAAATCTGTAATCGAACGACGTGCTGAAACTTGTACTTCCATCTTTTCGTTCAGTTGAAGCTTAGCAAAACCGTCTACATGAATTAAATTCATTCCAGCGCCAGCAATCAAAGAATCGTTTACATGTTGATCAAGTTGCATTTCAATCATTCCAGAAACACCATCGCCAAACTTGGCACTTGTTCCGTTTTTAGTAACGGTTACTTTCTTTAAAAAATAAGGGTTAAATGCAGAAATCAATCCGAAGAAATGACCAGATTGATACATTTTAATATCGTCCCAAAGTAGAATATTCTGATCATTTGTTCCTCCACGAATATTAATATTAGAAACGGTTTCGTTTATGCTTGAAATCCCAGGCAATGCTTGAATTGTGAGTAAAATATCAGGTTCTGTAACGCCAGGTAAAATTCCAAAATTTCTAGGCTTTATAGTAACTTGTCCTGTTCTATTTGTAGAAATTCCAGAAGCAATATATTCAGTTAAATATACTTCGTCTAACTCCTGAATTTGATCTGCAAAAACGGTAATAGCAATATAGCGACCATTAATAATTGTAAATCTTAAGTTGGTTTCCAGTTCAAAACCATCTAGCAATGCTTGTAATGAAATATCTTTTTTTTGTGGAGTAACCAAAACAGTATCTAATGTGTTATCTACATACGAAAACACAACATCATATTGTTTTTGAATCTTTGGTAATAATTTAGACAGTAAAACTTTATTCTCTTGATTTTCTTGTGCGTTAACACATTGAAAACTAAGAAAGAATACAGAAAAAGTGAAAAAATAGAGTACGCGTTTTTTAGTCACGTTTTAGAATAATCGAGTTTTGGTTCTTTTGATACTTCAATTGTGACGGTAGTGTAATAGATTGCAATGCCAAATCAATATCTGTATGTGTAAAATTTCCCGTAAATATTTGAGAAGTATCTACATTTTTGGCATCAACCGTTACATTATACTGTCGTTCAAATTCTAGAATAACTTGTTGTAAAGGTAAACTTTTAAAAGAACTTTCATTGTGTATCCATGTAGGTTCTTTTAGATTTTCTTCTTCGTCTTGCAATTGTTTCCCATTAAGTATCAAATAGCGTTGTCCTGGTGTTAATATCACATCAGTATTGTTGTGATGTACCTTTACGGAACCTTCGTAACAAAATACTTCAAAAAAATCATCACGCTGTTTTACATTGAACTGTGTTCCCAAAACAGTAACGATTCCGCTATCGGTAATCACACTAAAGGTAGCACCTTTGGCTACTTTAAAATATGCTTCACCTTCTAAATTTACCTCGCGTTTTTTCTGCCAAGAATCTTTATCAAATGCTAAATTAGATACAGCATTCAATGTTACTACGGAAGTATCAGGTAATTCAACTAACTTTTTGTTAGCTGCAACAGTCTCAATAGTTGTTAGTGTTGGTAATGTTGCGTACATATACGTGCCCAATCCAATCACTAGAATTGCCGCAATTCTTAGTAAAGGCTTGAACCATGAAGTAGGTTTTACAGTGTCTTTTCTTGTAGATTTTACAGTATCATAAGCAGCTTCCACATCAACTTCTGGTGCTTTAAAATACTGTAAGGCATTGTTCATTTTCGTTAATTCCTCATAATCTTCTAGTTGCTTAAAAGCTTCTAATTCTTGTGGGGACAACGAATGATCTAGCCATTTTTGTATTAATTCTTCTCGTCTCATAATCGTTACTTATCTATATAACAATTTGCTATCTAAAATTCCTACCCTAATTATTTAATAAAATATACTTTTTTATATTTTTTAGCGTTGTATGGTATTCTTAGACAAAAATCACACATCATAATTCTTTAATCTCTTCTCGCAATTTACTCAATGCTCTATATATTCGTTTTTCTACTGCTTTGGTAGAAATTTCAAGTATTGCGGCAATTTCTTTATGCTTTTTTCCTTCTACACGATTCATTAAAAAAGCAGTACGTTCAGATTCTGTTAAATTTGCAATGGCAGCTTGTAGTTTTTCTAAATACTGTTTCTCCTGCATGACAAACTCAGGACTCTCGTTGGTGTGTGATTTTGGTTTAATTTTTTGATGCTGTAATACAACTTTATGATGTTTCACTTCATTCAACATCATATTATTGCCAATGGTAAAAACATAACTTTTTGCTTTTCCAGGTGTAACTTTTTGACAATTTTGCCATAACTTGGTAAATGCTTCTTGTGCTTTGTCTTCTGGATTTAGGTAATCACCAAATTTGTAATACAGATAGGCATACAAACTTTGATAATGTTTTTTAAAAAATATAGAAAACAATTTTTCGTTACAGATGTTATCTTGTAATGATTTTGGCATGTGAGTTGGTTAATTTGTGGGCTAAAAGTAAACATAAATTTTTTATAAGTAAAGGTGGGAATTTTGCCTTCGAAGTTGTTTTAATAATAGCATACTAAAAAGCTAGAGTATGTAAATGCACTGATTATATGAATAGAATTGCCCTAATGAAGTCTTTCAAAAAACTGTTATTACTCCTTGTGATATGCTACTGTTTTTATGCTTGTCAGGAAGAAAATGCACAAGTTTCTGAACCAGATACAACTGCAACTTTGGTTCCTAATACAACCTTGCCAAGATTAATGGAACGTGTGACATTACTCGATGGTTCGGTAGATAATAGTATAGATAATGCAAATTGTTTTGTCGTAGATTTACCTGTTACAGTTACGGTAAATGGAGTAACTATTGAGGTAAACACTACTAATGATTACGCTGCAATTATAAATGCTTTGAATCAATCTGATGAGAATACAGTTGATATCAGCTATCCAATTACAATCATTTTAAGCGATTACACAGAAATTGTCATAGAAAATCAGTCAGCATTACTATCTCAAATTTCAAACTGCTCAGGACCAAATCAGCCAGATATTGATATAGAATGTATAGATTTTCAATATCCGTTTAGTGTTGCCATTTTTAATGTGAATTTTGAAGTCATTGAAACGATAACAATTACACATGATGAAGAATTATATTATTTCTTGGAAACGCTTTCAGAAGGCGTGGTTGCAAGTATAAATTATCCGATAAGTCTAGTACAAGCTGATGGAACAGTAATTACCGTAAATAGTAACTCAGCTTTAGAAGCGGCAATCGCTGCTGCGGAAAATACCTGCGATGAAGATGATGATAATAACTATAATGATGAAGATTGCACAGAAACACAAGTAATGGCAAATCTACTAGATTGTTTCTGGAGAATTACTGACTTTGCAGGAAACACGGAGTTGCCATATGAATTCTATTTCAATCAAGATGGTTCGTTTACTTTTTCTTCTGAACCTTCAAGTAGTATGGTGTATGAAGGTAATTGGGAAGTTACAGTTTCGCAAGGAAGTTTAGTTTTAAACATAAGTAATGTCGAAACAGAAATTTCTGCCTTCAATGGAACTTGGATTATTGATGAATGTAGTGAAAATGAATTACAATTACATAGCGGAAATCAAGAAATTACGTTGCAAAAATCTTGTGAAAACAATTCAGCTTTTGAATGCTTTGAAAATATAGAAACGACGATTTGTGACGAAGAAAACCCGTATGATGGTTTTGTGGAGATGAATTTGGAAGAACTGTTTATTTCAAACGTTACATGTACACAAGCTTATGATTTTTCATTTCACATTACAGCGGCTGATGCTGATTCGAATTCGGCTCCAATTCCAACAATATATACAAACTCTGCTCCACAAGAAATCTTGTATTTGCGAATACAAGATATGACAGGAGTATTTCAAGTTTATACAATTACAATTTCAGTAGAAGATTGTTGTACCAATCCATTAGCAAATGTATTGCCAGACGATTTGATTCTCTATATGCCATTTGCCAATGAAACAAAAGACTTAGTGAGCAATTGGGAAGCAACAGGAAATTATAATTATGTTTCTGACAGAGCAGGAAACAGTACTTGTGCTATTGCTTTTAATGGAAATCAAACCATACAAATACCAATTACAAACACAAATCAAATTGTGCAAGGAGATGCTTTTTCTGTAAGTCTTTGGTTTAAAATGCAAAATGTAGATCCTTCCAACTATGAAATTTTATTCCAAAAAGGAAGTGCAGTCAGTGAAGGTTTTCAAATCAGTGTCTTTGATTTAAACACGCCAGTATTTAGTGATGCAGATTCTGGCTACGGTTTGTGGGATGATCCATGGAATGTAGATCCTAATTTGCCAACAGATACAACCAATTGGCATCATTTAGTCATTACGGTTGATGAAAATAATACAGTGCGTTTATATCGTGATGGTATACAGCGTAATATAGATGAAAATGCTTCTATAGACATTGGAAGTTCTCCATTGATGAATTACATTCTAGGGAATGGTTTTGAAGGTCATTTAGACGATATACGTGTATATAAAACGGCCTTAAATCCTAATGATGTAACTACATTGTTCAATTTAGAAGCAGATTGTAACAATTGTTTATAAGAAATAAAAATTAAGTGTTTATTTAAGTTAGTTTAGTGACTAATTTTAAAAGCTGCCTTTTGTTGAATTTGGGCAGCTTTTTTTTTATAAAATTCAATTTTAGAAAGCCGTATAAAATCTATTCAAAGAGTTAAAGTCTAGCTAATTTTGTTGAAAAAAGTTATCCTATTTTGGCTTACTTTTTGATGTCATATGATTAGTATTAATCTTTTAAATGACAAGTTATGAGGGAAATAAACAAACATCTTTTTTTGAATAAAATTTCTATTTCTAGTCTTCTTAAAATTAAAGCAGGAAATGATGAATATATGTCTGTTGAAACAAATGTAAATTATTTAGAACCGCCAAGACCTTCGCTTAATTGTGCGTCTAGAACCTGTTCTGGAAATCCAATTTGTTGGTAGTATATATTTAAAGAAATAATAAGAATTTATCCAGAAACTTTCTCCAGCAATTCTTTTGCTTCTTGAAGGGCAATGATTTTCTGGTCAATTTCTTCCATTAAATTTTTCTCAGCAGTATCATCAATCTTTTTTCGTTTAGAACCTGCTTTACCCATTTCTTGTTTATACGCTTCGAGAGTTGTGAGTTCAACATTTTCTCTTTGCAATGCTTCGGCAACTCTAATATTGAAGCGTCCTATTTCGGGAGTCATTTTTATAAACGTTGGAGAGAAAAACTTTTCTTTTACAGCTTCCCAATAGACTTCTGGGTCTGTATCTCTATCTGGAAATTCAATTTTCTCTGAGCGAAGTTTACCTAAGCGTTTCTTTTCACCGTAATACATAAATCCTAGAAGTAAACCGACAAACCCAACAAAAATCCCAAAAGTTACTCCAATTCCTGTCCATTCATATCTCGCATATGTCATTACAAACGGTAATGGAATACTCAACAACCACATCGGAATAAAAAATAAACGACCAACAGTTCCTGTTGCTTTTCCAATAAAGGAAGCTACTAAAATCATCCAACTAACGCAGATAATTAAAATATCTTCACTCATGCCTCCAAATGCATAAATAATAAAAAACGGAATAGATAATAAAGCAGCAATAAATAAAACGCCAATCGCAGCTAAGTTGAAAATAATCATGGTAATACAGTTTTAAGAACTAAATGTAATTTATAATCTCATAGAATACAAAGCTTTTACAGATTTACTTTACTTGCTTAATGAGATTTTATTTTTTTGGGAAAGTAATTTTATTTCTAACTAAAAAATATAAAATAATATTCTAATAATTTAGATCAAATTATTAGTAGTTTCAAGAATCTTTTTTCATAAATTAGTTAATATTTAATAGTTTAATATCTAACATTAAATGAATTGTTATAATTAAAAACGTTCATAGTGTTTCCCCAAAAAAAGTATAGAATGAAAAAAGTATTTATTTTCTTATTCTTTGCATTTATTCTTCAAATAGATTGTTACGGTCAGTTTTCTCCTAATATTAATAATTACTCCATAGCAGAATATCTTGCAGGTAATCAGAATTGGGATGTATGTAGATCTGATAATGGAAAAGTTTATGTAGCCAACAATATTGGTCTATTAGAATATGATGGTATAGGTTGGGAATTGTTTCAATTGCCTAACCAAACAACTGTAAGATCTGTATTAACATATGATGATTTAATTTTTACAGGTTCTTTTGAAGAGTTCGGTTATTGGAAAAAGAATGAATATCGAGAATTAGTGTATACATCATTAAGTGATTTAATAAAATCTGAAATTGCAGCTAATGAAGAAATATGGCAAATTTTAAGCTACAAGGATAAAATTATATTCAGGTCTTTTGCAAGCATTTATGTATATGACTTTAAAACGGTAAATAGAATTCATTCTAATTCAGCAGTAATATCTTTATCCTTAGTTGATGATGACTTATTAGTATCAACCTTAAACCATGGGATATACAAACTAGAAAATAAAAGTTTAGTACATTTCTTTTCAAGTGAAATCCTCCAGGATACAAATATCATTTCTATTGTAAAAAAAGAAAATCAATATGTAATCATGACTTCGTTAAAAGGAAGTTATTATTTAAATTCAGGCAAACTAATACCTACAAAATATGCTTTTAATGATAAAATAAAGCAACATCAGTTAAACAGGTTTACGCAACTGAATAACGGAGACATGGTTTTAGGAACCATAAAAGATGGTATTTATATAGCAGACAGTAAAGGAGCTGTAAAATTTCATATTAGTAAAGAGAATGGACTTTTAAACAATACAGTCTTAGGTCAATTTCTAGATAATGATCATAAATTATGGCTTGGTCTAGACAATGGAATAGCTACAATTGACTTAAAGAACACAAACTATTTTTTTAATGATATTTCGGGTAAATTAGGTGCGGTATATGATATTGTTAAGCATAAAGGTTTACTTTATATAGGAACCAATACAGGACTTTTCTATTTAGATAAGAGTGGTAAATTGCATTTTGTAAATGGTTCTCAAGGACAGGTTTGGGATTTGAAAATTATTGACAACTATTTGTTCTGTGGTCATAATGAAGGAACTTTTATAGTAAACAAAAATGAAATAAAACAAATATCTGACTTCAATGGCGGATGGACTATTCACAAGGTGCCTGAACATGAAAATTTATATATTCAAGGTACTTATGCAGGTTTAATAAAGTTTCAATTACGAAATGGGAAATGGGAAGTTAAACACATGGGAAAGACTACAATTCCATCAAGGTTTTTAGTCTTTGAAAATTCACATACGGCATGGGTAGCACATGCATATAAAGGTGTTTACAAAGTTGATTTTAGTAAGTATTTTGATAGCATCATTAACATAACTAACTATGGAAAAAAAGGATTAGATTCTGAATATAACCCAAGAGTTTATAATTTAAAAAATGATATTGTTTTTAAAACGAATTATGGCTGGCAACGATACGAACCAATATTAGATTCCATTGTTGCTTTTAAATTGCTAGATGAGAAATTCGGAAAAAACACCTATATCATCTCAGAAGAGTCAACGAGTCCTATAGTTCTCAAGGATAAAACGGGAGTAATAAGATTTAAATATATCAATGATAGTAATGAAGAAAGAAAGATAAATAATAGCTTCATAAAGAATAGGTATATCGTAGACTATGAACATGTCTCTAAAATAAATGACTCACTCTACGCTCTGAACTTAAACAATGGTTTTATACTTATAAATAATACTTCTAAAGATTCGGTAATGGTATTTAAACCAACAATAGAATCTGTCCGAATAAATGGTAAAGCCGTTCTACTGTCCGAAAAAAATATAGAAACTATTGAATTAAAGCATGATGAAAGTATCGATATAGAACTCTCCTCATCGAGGTCTGAAAATCATTTTTTTGAATACAGTATACCTTCATTAAGTAAAGAATGGTTTAAAATAGAAAAAAGCAACCTTAGACTAAGTAATATTAATTATGGTTTATACGATATTCTACTGAGAACAAAAGATGATTTAAACAATACATCTGAAGAATGTCTTATAAAATTAGACATTTCACCTCCTTGGTATAAAGGATTTCCTGGAATAGTATTGTATTCATTATTGATAGTAGGGTTGATAGGTGTATTTTACTATTTACATCAAAGAAAAATTCGCAAAGAACAGCATTTGATGAAAGTCAAACATCAAAAAGAACAAGAAGAGCTTTTAAGAGAAAAAACGCTGGAAAATGAAAAACACATTGTAATATTAAAGAATGAATCATTACAAAATGAAATAACAATAAAAAGTAAGCAATTGGCAAATAATGCTATGGCCTTAGTTAAGAAAAATGAAGTACTTCAAGATATTAAAAATGAACTAGCTGTTAATAAAGATAAGTTTCAAGATCATTACTCCTACAAAAGACTTATCAAAAAGCTAAATAATTCTATTGAGCACAAAGACGAATGGGAAATATTTGAAGAAAATTTCAATCAAGTACATGATGAATTTTTTGCAAAGCTAAAAGAGCAACATGCTATGTTAACTCCAAAAGATTTGAAGGTTTGTGCCTACATCAAAATGAATTTAACAAACAAAGAAATTGCACCTTTAATGAATATTTCTGTAAGAGGCGTAGAAACACATAGATATCGCTTAAAGAAGAAATTAAGTTTAGAAAATGATATTTCATTAACTGATTATTTATTAAATATTAAATAAATATGTAGTAAAATTACGAAAACTGCACTTTTTCACTACTTCATTACTACGTCATTCTATTAAAAAACAGACTTCACTCATATTCATTCTTCAAACTAACACTACGTCAAGTCACTGTTTTTGCTGACTTCTATAGTAGTGTGAAATTTTGGCGTAATTAAAGTGTAAAATCATATTTATAAGTTTATTGATAAGGTTATAAATTGCCAGAAATTAATCAACTATTCTATTTAATTAATTATGAAAGCTAAACTTAGTATATTATTACTTTGCTTTACTCTAGTTTCTTGGAGTCAACAAAAAAAGATAAGCGGCTTAGTAACATCTGCAAATGATGGAATGCCATTATTCGGTGTTAGTATAATTGTCGATGGTACATCTAGAGGAACATCAACTGACTTTGATGGGAAATATTCACTCACTCTTCAATCAGGATCGCAAGTAAGCTTCAGTTATTTGGGATATAAGTCTCAAACCATAAAAGTAATCGATCAAACAATTATCAATATTGCCTTGGAAGAAGATGCTAATTCTTTAGAAGAAGTTATTGTTGTAGGATATGGTTCTCAGAAAAAAATAGATTTAACTGGAGCAATTTCAACTGTGAAAGCTGAAGATATTGAAAAAACGCCTAATAGTAATATTGTGCAGTCATTACAAGGGAAAGTTGCTGGACTACAAATAACTAGTAATGGTTCTCCAGGAGCTGGACCTACAGTAAGAATACGTGGAGTCAATTCTTTTTCAGCAGGAGGAGCTCCTTTATATGTTGTTGATGGAGTATTTTATGATGATATTGATTTTTTAGACAATAGTCAAATTGAAAGTATTTCTGTTTTAAAAGACGCATCATCAATAGCTATTTTTGGTCAAAAAGGGACTAATGGTGTAATTGTAATAGAAACCAAAGGAGGAAAACTGAATAGCAAACCTACATTTACTTACAGCGGATACACTGGTTATCAAAGAGCTCAGAATGTTGTAAAAATGGCAAATGCAGAACAGTTTGTAACGATGGCTTTAGAATCCGGTTCTCAAGCAGATATAGAGTTTGTAGCAAATGCTATACAGCGCTATGGAAGAAGTAGAATTAATCCAAATCTTCCAAACGTAAATACTGACTGGTATAGAGAAATATTAAGAGTTGCGCCTATTTCAAGTCATAATCTTGGAGTTACAGGAGGTACAGAAAGTGCTACCTATGGAGTCAATGCGAGCTATTTTTCCCAAGAAGGTATTCTGGATATGGAAAATGAATATGAACGATTTAATGTTCAGTCAAATATTGAAGTGAAATTATCAGAAAGATTTAAGGTTGGAGCTAATGCTTTGTTTAGTAATAGTGCAAGGTTCAATCCTGAAAACGGAGCTTGGTTTCAAGCATACTTTGCTGTGCCAATTCTTCCTGTATTCGATACTCAAAATGAAAACGCTACACCAACTGCTTTTTCAGATGCGACACTTTTAGGGTATAGAGGTGCTCAAAATCCATTTCCTGTAATGACTTTTAACAATAACAGGGTAAAACAAAGACGTGTATTAACAAGTGCTTTTATTGAATATTCTTTGATACCAAAGAAATTGAAGTTTAAAACATTTTATAGCCATGATTATAACACAACGTCTGAAAGAAATGTAAGATTGCCTTATTTCATCTCAGAGAACTCGCAAAGAGCAGTATCTTCCATTAGAAGAGCAGAATTCAACTCTTCCAATCAATATTGGGATAATATTTTAACCTATACAGATACTTTTGGTGACCATAATTTAACGGCTATTGCAGGAGCTTCTTACAGAGATCAACAATTTGAGGCGCTTCAAGCAACAGGAGATGATATTACTGGAATTGACCTAGAAAGTTCTTGGTTTCTAGATTTTGCTGATCCAGGTTCGTTTGCAAATCAAGTAATTGGAAATGGTGACCGTTTATACTCAATTGCCTACCTATCTAGAGTTGAGTATAATTATAAAAATAAATACCTATTTAATGCCACATATAGATATGAAGGAGACGGTAGATTTCCAAAAGAAATATGGTTAGGTACTGGTAGTATAGGTGCTGGTTGGGTTATATCTGAGGAGAGCTTCATGCAGGATAATGGTGTTATTAATTTTTTAAAACTGAGAGGGAGTTGGGGGCAACTACCAAATGGAGCTCTTACAGGTAGTGCAGGTACAAGAACAGTCTCTACGTTAACTACTGCAATTAATGATCTTTTAACGAATGGTATTATAAGTACAAACAACTTTACTGATTTAGAGAGAGAAATATTAGAAGAAACCAATGTTGGAATTAGTGCTAAACTTTTTGACAATAGATTATCATTAGAAGTAGATTACTTTACAAGAGATACAAAAAGACTAGTAATTCCTGTAATACAGCCTATAGCTGGTAACACAGTTTTACAAAATGCAGGAGAAATGCGTAACACAGGTTTTGAAGTCGCAGCAGGTTGGAGTCAACGTCTCAATAAGGATTGGAGTTTTTCAGTAAATGGAAATATCGGAACGCTTAAAAATAAAATGACCAAAATCAACAATAATCTTGGTTATTTAGATACTGGTAGCGCAGAATTTCGCCAAAGATCTATCCTAGGTGAACCGGTTGAGGCCTTTTTCGGATTGGAAGTAGAAGGTGTTTACCAAAATGACACGCAAGTAGCAAATGATCCAATTGCTGTAGATAACAATTTAGAACCTGGTGATTTTATTTACAAAGACCAAAATAGTGACGGTATTATTGATGATCAAGATAGAGTAGTCATAGGATCTTATTTACCAGAGTTTACATACGGTGGAAATCTACAAGTTTCTTATAAGAATTTTGACTTTTCTCTGGCAATAGCTGGTCAAACAGGTAATGAAATCCTAAATCGTAAACGTGGTGAAGTTATTTTTACGAATGACACAAATATAGATGCTGATTTTGCAACAAATAGATGGCATGGAGAAGGAACTACAAACTCGTATCCATCTTCTGCCGGACGTAGAAAAGCATGGAACCAAAGGTTAAGCACATTTTTTATAGAAGATGGATCATTCTTTAGAATTCAAAATGTGCAATTGGCGTACACAATACCATTGAAGAAATTGGGTGAAAATATGCCTGAATTCAAACTAACCTTTACCGCAGAACGACCACTAACAATATTTAAATACAACGGTTTTAGTCCAGAAGTAGCTAATGGTGTAGATAGACAAACGTATCCAATACCAGCTATATATACCTTCGGAGTAAATATTAAACTATAAAAAGCGCAATATGAAAAATTTAAGACAAAAACTCAAATCATTGCCATTTATGCTTATGGCTTGTATTGTACTAACTTCCTGTAATGATTTGCTAGAAGAAAATGATGGTCAGTTAGCAACTGGAGATTTAGACTTCACTCAAACTGACGATATGATACTGCCTCTTGTTGGAGCATATGCAGTAACCTATTCAAGAGGATGGGAAGATCCTCTTCTTGTAGGAGTAAGAGGTGATGATGTAAACGCCGGCGGATTAGGAGATCAACCTTTATTTGCTGAAACTGATTTATTCAACTATGACAATGGATTCTGGATGTTCAATCAAGTTTGGGTAAACTTTTATGGAGACATTCTAGATATTAACAACGCACGTGAAACTATTGAACAATACAAAGAATTTGCGACAGGTGATGATGTAGCTTTAGCCGATCAATATATTGCAGAAACTAAAGTATTGAGTGGTTTTCAACATTTACAAATGTCCAAACTCTGGGGAGATATTTTTATCATCACTTCTACAAATGTTGAACAAGAACTAGATAATGGAGTGTTCACCAAGGAAGAAGTAATGCAATACATATCTAATTTGATGGATGAATCGATCCCGTTTTTACCAGACGCAAGACCTAATGAAAGAACTGATCTTGCCGGAGGTGTAACAAAATATACTGCCCTTGCAATAAAAGCTATGGCAAACTTAGAATTAGAAAATTATCAATTGGTTGCTGATGCAACTGGTGAAATAATCAATTCTAATAAATTTATGCTTTACCCAGATTTTTACGAGCTTTTCAAAAAGCCGGGGCAGTTAAGTAATGAGAATCTTTTTGAATTACAATTTTCAGATTTCAATTCAGATTCAGGTCCAGTAAGTAATCACTTATATGCGCCTTTTGGACCATCTAGTTGGGATCCACTTGTAGAAACTGCGTCAGGCGGTTGGGGTTTTTATGAGCCAAGCTTAAAATTTATCAAGTTTATGATAGATAGAGGAGAGCAAACAAGACTGGTAACCAGTGTTAACTTCACTCCAAGAGGTATAGAAGAAATTATGGAAGATCCAGGCTATACAACACTACCAAATTATATATCTAACGTAACATTAGATGGTGATGTATTTAACAATTATCCAAGAGCAATGTTTGGCAGCGGAAAACACTATTTACCATCAAACCAATTAACTACTGGTAGAAACGATTATGGTTCTGGTAAAAATTTCATTGTCATTCGATATGCTGAAATATTACTAATGTATGCTGAAGCATTAACTCGTGGTGCTAGTGGTAACGGTATCAGTGCAGATCAAGCCGTTAATATGGTAAGAACTAGAGTAGGAATGCCATCGCTTTCTGGCGTAACCGCACAAGATGTTATGGACGAAAAATATGCAGAATTGGCTATGGAATGGGGTATCCGTTACTTTGATATGATTAGACTAAATGAATTTAGTGAACTAAGTTACGAAGGAAGAACATTTACGGAAGATGATAAATTTTTGCCTTATCCTCAAGAACAGTTGGATTTATTGCCATTGGAACAAAACTAATACGAAGAAAAATGAAAAAAATATTTAAATACAGCTTAGGGTTATTATTACTGATACTAATGCTCTCTTGTGAAGATAAGATAGATCCAATAACAGAAGTAGATCCAGGACCAGATGCTGGTGCACCAACAGTAACAATTGAAAAACCTGTTGATGGTTTTTCAATTCAAGTGCCAGATCTTATAGCTTCTACTACAATTAAATTTAGAGCAGAAGACGACATAGAAATAGAATCTGTAAGCGTTAAACTAGACGGACAAGAAATTGCTTCCTATGATGAGTTTCTAGACTTCAGAATATTTAATGAAGAATTTATTTATGACAACATTACAACGGGTGATCATATTTTAGAAGTTTCTGCCACAGATTTAGCGGGCAATGTTACTACATCAGTGTCTAACTTTAGTAAAGAACCTCCATATACTCCGCTTTTTCCTGGAGAAACGTTCTACATGAATTTTGACGGTAGTTATAACGAATTAGTTTCAGTAACAAGCGCAACTGAATTTGGTAGTCCTAACTTTGCCTCGGAAGGTCGCGTAGGTTCAGGTGCGTATGCTGGAGCTTCAGATTCTTACCTAACATTTCCAACAGATGGCTTATTGGCTAATGAATTCAGTGCTTCTTTTTGGTTAAAGGTTAATGCTGCACCAGATAGAGCAGGCGTTTTAGTTATTGGACCGCCAGATGAAAGTAATCCAGATGCACAAAATAACAGAACAAGCGGTTTCAGGTTTTTCCGTGAAAATGCAGGCGGAATGCAACGTTTTAAATTAAATATAGGAACTGGAAGTGGAGAAGCTTGGTTTGATGGCGGTGCTGCTGCAGATGTTGATCCTAATGTAGATGAATGGGTTCATTTTGCTTTCACAATTTCAGAAACAGAAGCAGTCGTTTACAAAAATGGAGTAGTTGTAAGTCAAAATGCTTTTTCAGGGATAGATTGGACAGGCTGTGACATACTTTCTATAATGTCAGGCGCACCAAGATTTACAGGTTGGGGACATAATGCTGATGAAAGTTATATGGATGAACTGAGAATCTTTAATATGGCTTTAAGTCAAGACGAAGTAATAGAATTAATTGCACAAGCAGACGAAATATTTAAGTTAGACTTTAATGGGAGTTACACAGAAAGTTACAGTGATCAAGACTGTACTGAAGTAGGAAATCCAGGATTTACCTCTGATGCTTTTGAAGGAACTAGCGCCTATGAAGGAGCCGCAGATTCATATTTAACTTTCCCTACTGATCAATTACTATCTAATGAGTTTTCGGCTGTCTTTAATTACAAAGTTGATGCTGCGCCAGATAGAGCTGGTATTTTAGTGATTGGTCCGCCAGATGTAAATAACCCTGATGCACAAAATAACAGAAACAGCGGATTTAGATTTTTCCGCGAAAATGCAGGAGGCATGCAACGTTTTAAATTAAATGTTGGAACAGGAAGTGGAGAAGCATGGTTTGATGGAGGTTCAGCTGCTGATTTAGATCCTGCAAATCCACAATGGGTGCAAATGGCTTTCACAATTTCAGGTACTGAATGTGTTGTATACATAAATGGTCAAATAGTTAGTCAAAACACCTTCTCAGGTGTAGATTGGACAGGTTGTGATATACTTTCTATAATGTCAGGAGCTCCTAGATTTACAGGTTGGGGACACTTATCTGATGAAAGTGCCATGGATGATTTAAGAATTTTCAAAAAAGCATTATCTCAAGCAGAAATTCAATCCATGCTTTAAAATTTTAAAAACAAAACATAATATAACAGTGTACTTAAATTTTGAATTAGTCATAACTGCTTTAGCTGGATTTTTTAAAATAAATGCAGCTAAAGTTTTTCAATAAGCCACCTACAATGAAATTTTTTAAACAAAAATATACATTCATCATTCTAGGAGTCATACTCTTTCTTGTATTTAGCTGTAAGAAAAATATAAAATCCAATGGAAACTTAAATGCAGCATTAATTGAAAACACTAAAATTGAATTAAACAACGAACAGCTTTTAGATACCATACAATATCAAACGTTTAATTATTTCTGGGATGGAGCAGAACCTAATTCAGGATTAGCAAGAGAGCGTATACACATAGATAATATTTACCATCCTGCTTCTCCAAAAAATACAGTGACTACAGGAGGAAGTGGTTTTGGAGTAATGGCTATTTTGGTGGGTGTTGAACGTGGATGGATTTCCAGAAAACAAGCGCTGAACCGATATTTGAAAATTGTTAATTTCCTAAGCCAAGCAGATCGTTTTCATGGTGCTTGGCCACATTGGATTGATGGAGAAACAGGAAGAGTTCGACCATTCGGCAAAAAAGATGATGGAGGCGATTTAGTAGAAACAGCATTTCTTATTCAAGGTCTACTAACAGTTTCAGAATACTTTAAAAATGGAAATGAAAAAGAAAAAGAACTAGTCACTAAAATTGACAAACTCTGGAGAGATGTAGAATGGGATTGGTATACTAAAGGTGGTGAAGAAGTTTTATACTGGCATTGGTCTCCAAAATATGGTTGGGATATGAACTTCCGAGTAGGAGGTTACAATGAATGCCTAATTATGTACATACTTGCGGCAGCTTCACCTACGCATTCTATTTCTAAAAGTGTTTATGAAAATGGCTGGGCAAGAAATGGAAAAATAATATCAAACAAATCCTACTATGGCGAAGATTTAGTTCTCAATTATTTTGAACACGATGAAGATCCTGTCGGTCCATTATTTTGGGCACATTATTCCTATTTAGGATTAAATCCCAAAGAGCTATCGGACCAATATGCAAACTATTGGAAGTTAACAAAGAATCATGCAAAAATTCATTATAAATACGGTGTAGATAACCCTAAAAAGTTTAAAGGGTATGGAGATAGTCTTTGGGGACTGACTTCTAGCTATTCTATAAAAGGTTATTATGCACATAGACCAGAAAAAGATATAGGCGTCATAGCACCTACAGCAGCTTTATCATCATTCCCGTATACACCCAAAGAAAGTATGAATGTTTTAGTGAACATTTATAAAAACCATGATAGTCTAGTTGGTAAATATGGTCCTTATGATGCTTTTAGCTTTGAAAGCAATTGGTATTTACCAAGATATCTAGCTATAGATCAAGGTCCAATTCCTATAATGATTGAAAACTACAGAACAGGACTTTTATGGAAACTATTTATGAAAAATAAAGAAGTGAAAAAAGGTTTACTAAAGTTAGGATTTACGTATGAAAAAAATGATTAAATGAAGAAGTTAACATACATACTATTACTTCTTGTTTTTATAGGTTGTGCAGATGATGATGTTCCAACGCGTCAAGAGTCGTCCAATAATAATCTTGAAGAAACCTTGTCGGATGTAGAATTGATGGACTTAGTACAACGAGAAACTTTTAAATATTTCTGGAATTATGCAGAAAGTAATTCTGGTGCAGCAAGAGAACGATATCACCCAAATGATCCTACAGATAGCCAATATGTCGTAACAACTGGAGGAAGTGGTTTTGGGCTCATGACTATCATAGTTGGTATGGAACGTGGATATATTTCCAGAAATGAAGGTGTTGAAAGACTAACTCAAATTTTAAACTTTTTCGAAAACGCTGAACGCTTTCATGGAGCATGGTCTCATTGGATACATGGAATATCAGGTGCTGTCATTCCTTTTAGTGCTTTAGATGATGGAGGTGATATTGTAGAAACTGCATTTTTTGCACAAGGACTTATTTGTGTAAAAGAATATTTAGAAGGTGGTACTGCGGCAGAAGATGCACTTGCAACACAAGCAGATCAATTATGGAAAAGTATAGAATGGAATTGGTATACGCAAAATCAGAATGAATTATATTGGCATTGGAGTCCTACAAATGAATTTGGAATTAACCTTAAACTTCAAGGGTATAATGAAGCACTAATTGCATTTATTTTAGGAGTAGCTTCACCCAATCATCCTATTCCTGTAGCTGCATACCATCAAGGTTGGGCAAATAATGGAGCTATAACTTCCTCGTCGATACAATATGGTATTCCTTTAATTTTAGATCATGCAGGATCTGGGACAGGACCTTTGTTTTGGGCTCATTATTCGTATATAGGTTTAAACCCAACAAACTTATCAGATCAGTATGCTAATTACTGGGATTTGAATGTGAATCATACGAATATTAATTATCAATACTGTGTCAATAATCCAAACAACTATGATGATTACGGATCAACTTGTTGGGGATTAACAGCAAGTTACTCCCGAAACACTGATGGAAGTGTTGGCTATTCTGCACATGACCCAGAAAACGATTCTGGTGTTATTTCGCCAACCGCTGCTATAAGTTCTATACCATATACACCTGAAAAGTCTCTAGCTGCAATGCGCTTTTTTTATGACAATGAACTAATGGGACCTGCAGGCTTTTACGATGCATTTAGTCCTCATTACAATTGGGTTACGGAACGTTACTTAGCCATAGATCAAGGGCCACAAATCATCATGATAGAAAATTATCGTTCAGGTTTACTATGGAATTTATTCATGCAAAATGAAGATGTTCAAAATAGTTTGAATGCCTTAAACTTTACTTATTAAAAAATAGAAATGAAACTAATCAAGAATGTATTAACCTTAAGTTTAGTTGTTTTCTGTACGTTGGTTACAGCACAAGAAGATTTATATAAACACAGAATTCACTCAGAAGGAAAGGATACCTTAAAATACCGAATAATGTATCCTAAAGATTTTTCTGAAACTAAACAATATCCTGTTGTACTGTTTCTTCATGGAGCAGGAGAACGTGGAAGTGATAACCAAAAACAACTTCTTCATGGAAGTAAACTATTTGCAAATACAACCAATCGTGATTCCTTTCCTGCAATCATAGTATTTCCACAATGCCCAAAAAATAGTTATTGGTCCAATGCTGAAATAGATAGAAGTAGTTATCCTATAAATTTAGTATTTCCAAAAAATAAGAAGTCAACAAAGTCAATGCAACTTGTCATGAGTTTAATGCAGGAATTAACTAGTAAAAACTATGTAAATAAAAACAAAATTTATGTTGGAGGTTTATCAATGGGAGGAATGGGAACCTTTGAAATTTTATCAAGACTACCAGATATGTTTGCTGCAGCATTTGCCATTTGCGGAGATGGTAACGCTGAATTAACTAAAAAATATGCTAAAAAAGTAGACATGTGGATTTTTCATGGAGCAGAAGATAATGTAATAGACCCAAAAGGATCTATAAAGATGGTAAGCGCAATATTAAATAATGGAGGAAAACCAAATTTTACACTATACGCCAATGCAAATCATAATAGTTGGGATTTAGCCTTTGCAGAATCAAAATTATTATCATGGCTTTTTTCTAAATCAAAAAAATAAAAAATGACTAAGACCATACTGAAAAATATAAAACTAATCATTGTCGGTATTACTTTAATTACGATACCTTCTTGTAACACAGTCATTAAAAATAAAACTCCAAAAACTACGAGTAATCTATACAAACAAAAAGTAGATTCCATTATTAGTATAATGACTATAGATGAAAAAATAGGGCAACTAAATCTTCCTGCAACGGGTCCTATTACAACAGGATCTTCTAAAAGTACTGGAGTTGTCAAAAAAATAGAAGAAGGAAAAATTGGCGGACTTTTCAATATAAAAGACATAAAAAACATCTATGAAATTCAGAAGATTGCGGTAGAGAAAAGTCGCTTAGGAATTCCATTAATTTTTGGAATGGACGTAATTCATGGTTATAAAACAACTTTTCCTATTCCATTAGGATTGTCTTGTTCTTGGGACATGGAGCTAATAGAAAAAACAGCGAAAATTGCTGCCAATGAAGCTAGTGCTAATGGAATAAATTGGACTTTTTCACCTATGGTAGACATTTCTAGAGACCCACGTTGGGGACGCGTTTCTGAAGGAGGAGGAGAAGACCCTTATTTAGGAGGGAAAATAGCGCAAGCAATGGTAAAAGGATACCAGCAAGATTCATTAGCTGCTGAATATACAATCATGTCTTGTGTGAAGCATTTTGCTTTATATGGAGCATCTGAAGCAGGAAGAGACTATAATACTGTAGATATGAGTCGTATAAAAATGTACAATGAATATTTACCACCTTACAAAGCAGCTATAGAAGAAGGTGCGGGTTCTGTGATGGCATCATTCAACGAAATAGATGGTATTCCTGCAACTGGGAATAAATGGTTATTAACCGATTTGTTACGCGACGATTGGGGTTTTAATGGATTTGTAGTATCAGACTATACAGGAATTTACGAAATGAGAGCGCATGGAATGGGAGACGAATTTGATGTCACTACGTTAGCATTAAAAGCAGGATTAGATATGGATATGGCAGGCGATTCACCTAATATTGCAGCATCCTATACCAATACTCTAAAAGAAGCGATAAACAAAGGGAAAATTACCATAGAAGATATTGATAAAGCGGTTGCTCGAATACTAACAGCTAAATATAAACTTGGACTATTTGACGACCCATATAAATATTGTAATGTAAAACGTTCAGAAAATCAGACCTACACACAAGTCAATCGTAGCTTTGCTCGATTAGTTGGCGCAGAATCTACAGTATTATTGAAAAATAACAATCAGCTTTTACCTTTAAAAAAGTCAGGTACAATTGCTGTTATTGGTCCATTAGCGAAGGCTAGTAACAATATGCCTGGTACTTGGAGTGTATCTACAGATCACGCAACAGCTATTTCGGTTTGGGATGGTTTAGAGCAGACAGTTGGGAATCAAGTTAACCTATTATATGCAAAAGGAAGCAACATTACTAAAGACTTAGCACTAGAAAAAAGAGTTACCATGTTTGGGAAAGACATTCCTAGAGATGAAAAAACAGACAAACAGCTTTTAAATGAAGCTTTGTCTATTGCTAAAAAATCGGATGTTATTGTTGCTACAATTGGCGAAACCTCAGAGTTTAGTGGAGAAAGTAGCAGTCGTACCAACATAGAAATTCCTCAAGTTCAAAAAGATTTATTACAAGCACTACTAAAAACAGGAAAACCAGTGGTTTTGGTATTATTTACTGGACGACCATTAACCTTAGTTGAAGAAAGTGAAACTGTTCCAGTAATTCTTAACGTTTGGTTTCCAGGGAGTGAAGCAGGTTTGTCGATATCAGATGTCCTTTTCGGAGATGTCAATCCATCAGGAAAGCTAACCATGACCTTTCCTAGAAATGTAGGTCAAGTTCCGTTGTATTACAATCACAAAAATACAGGAAGGCCACTAGGAAACAATGAAGGTAAATTTGAAAAATTTAAGACTAATTATCTTGATGTTCGTAACGAAGCATTGTATCCGTTTGGTTATGGATTGAGTTACACAACTTTTGAGTATGGCAAAATAAAACTAGATAAAACTTCAATGACTAATAACGACACTATAAACGTATCTGTAGACATTACAAATACAGGAAACTATGATGGAAAAGAAGTGGTGCAGCTATACATTAGAGATCTTGTAGGTACAGTAACAAGACCTGTCAAAGAACTAAAAGGATTTCAAAAAATATTCCTTAAAAAAGGAGAAACAAAAACCGTAACATTTACCATATCTATTGAAGACTTAAAATTCTATAACTACGACTTTGATTTTGTTGCAGAATCAGGAGATTTTGAAGTCTTCATTGGCACAGATTCAAATACAACATTAAAATCAAAATTTACGTTAACCGAATAATTTTCATGCAATGAAAAAAATATCCATAATCCTTTTACTGTTTGGTTGTTTGTATAAAACATTTGCTCAAGACGTAACATCGCCTTCAAAAAACATAAAAGTAAATTTTTCATTAACTGAAAAAGGAGAACCTACATACCAAGTATCTTATAAAGAAAATACAATCATCTCAAAGAGTAAATTAGGGATATCCGTAAAAGATGGAATTGCCTTAACTAAAGATTTCAGTATGATCAAAACTGAAAAAAAAACAGTTAATGAAACATGGAAACCAGTACTTGGAGAAGATTCAACTATTACAAACCATTACAACGAAATACGATTTTTTCTAAATCAGAAAGACACCAACACTAAACTAAACATTGTCTTTAAAGTATTTGATGAAGGTGTAGCATTTCGATATGAATTCCCGATTGATAATGAAGTAAAATATTTTGTCATTTCAGAAGAAAACACAGAATTTACATTAACGGGAGATCATAAAACATTTTGGATTCCAGGAGATTATGATAGTCAAGAGTATGCATATAATGAAACAAAAATCTCCGAGATTGATAATGCTAAATTAGACTTAGAAAACGGAGTTGGTTTAAAAAGTATTTTAAGTCAATACAGAGTACAATCACCTTTAATGATGAAGTCTTCTAGCGGATTGTACATCAATATCTTTGAAGCAGCTGTGCTTAACTATCCAGTCATGCACCTAGACGTAGACATTGACACATTTCAACTTACTGCAAACTTAGCTCCAAATGCAATAGGTGATAAGGCGTATTTACGAACTCCTTCTCAATCTCCATGGAGAACTATTATGGTGAGTGATGATGCAAAAGATATACTAAGTTCTAAAATGATTTTAAACCTAAATGAGCCATGTGAAATTCAAGATACATCTTGGATAAAACCTATGAAATATATAGGCATTTGGTGGGAAATGCACATTGGGATATCAACTTGGGATTATGCAGGAAGTCAAAATGCACACAATGCAGGAACCGCTGTTGGCAATATGATTCCTAGTGGGAAACATGGAGCAACTACCGAAAATACAAAAAAATATATTGATTTTGCTGCCAAACATGGTTTTGATGGTGTTTTAGTGGAAGGTTGGAATGTAGGATGGGAAGATTGGTATGGCAAATGGAAAGAAGATGTATTTGATTTTATAACACCATATCCAGATTTTAATATTAAAGAAATTGCTGATTACGCCAAAGCTAAAGGTGTAAAAATGATCATGCACAACGAAACTTCTGGTTCTGTAGCCAATTACGAACGACACCTAGACCGAGCCTTAGGACTAATGAAGAAGTATAATTATCCTGCCGTAAAATCGGGATATGTAGGTCGAATAATTCCTCGAGGAGAATTTCACGATGGGCAAACTATGGTGAATCATTTAAATTTTGTAACACAACGTGCAGCCGAATATAACATCATGGTAAATTCTCACGAAAGTGTAAGACCAAGCGGTTATCATAGAACGTATCCAAATTATATTGCTTCTGAAGCAGCTCGAGGAAATGAGTTCAATGCTTGGAGTAAAGGCAATCCTCCAGAACATGAAACCATCTTACCATTTACAAGATTACTTGGAGGACCAATGGATTATACACCCGGAATTTTCGAATTAAAAATGAGCGCATATGATCCTACAAAAAGAGAACAAGTACATACTACATTAGCGAAACAATTAGCATTATATGTTACGTTATATTCACCATTACAAATGGCAGCAGACCTTCCAAGAAATTATGAAAAGCATTTAGATGCATTTCAATTCATAAAAGATGTTCCTTTAGATTGGCAAAAATCTATATATCTAGAAGCAGAGCCAGGTCATTATATTACAGTAGTACGTAAAGATAAGAATTCTGAAAACTGGTTTTTAGGCGCTATAACGAATAAAAATGCTAGGCAAACCACAATTAAATTAGATTTTCTAACAAAAGGGAAAAAATACAAAGCAATAATCTATCAAGATGGAGAAGATGCTGATTGGCAAGAAAACCCAAAAAGCTATGAAATACTAACAAAAACTGTAACGCAGACATCTAGTTTAAAATTGAACTTAGCTAAAGGAGGTGGCACGGCTATTAGTTTTGAACTGATAGAATAGTTTCAGATACAATTAAAAAACACTAAAAAATCAACAAGAAAAGCTACTAAACAATTAGGAGAAAATGCAGAGATATAATAGTACCAATGTAATATGAAATTCGTAAAAACAATACAATTAATATTAGTGATCACGGTACTTTTTTCTTGTAAGAAAACCCAAGAAAAAAATACAATTGCTAAAGATAACGCAACAAAAAATACAAATATAAATACATCACAAACCTACATCAATCCGCTAGACATTGACTATACCTATATGGTATACAATTCTAGTAATAATCAATCATATCGTTCTGGCGCCGATCCAGCAGTTATTGAATTTAAAGGTGAATATTACATGTTTGTAACACGATCGTTTGGATATTGGCATTCCATCGATTTAGTCAATTGGAAATTTATAAAACCACAACAATGGTTTTTTGAAGGTAGCAACGCACCAACAGCATTTAATTATAAAGATTCGTTAGTTTATTTTGCTGGAAATCCTGCTGGTTACGGAAGTATTTTATACACAGATGATCCTAAAAAAGGATTGTGGACTCCAACAGCTTCAATTTCCAATAATATTCAAGACTCAGAATTATTTATAGACGATGACGGTAAAACATATTTATATTGGGGTTCGTCAAACTTGCATCCGCTGCGTGTAAAAACACTAAATAAAGAAGATCGTTTTTTAGAAACAGGGATTAAAAAAGACTTGATCAATCTCGTAGAAGAAAAACATGGCTGGGAACGCTTTGGCGAAAATAACTTTCATCCTAAAATCAAAGAAGGTTATATGGAAGGTGCTTCAATGACCAAACATAAAGGAAAGTACTACTTGCAATATGCGGCTCCAGGAACACAATTCAATGTATATGCAGATGGGGTTTATGTTGGAGATTCACCACTTGGACCGTTTGGTTATATGAAAAATAATCCTATGAGTTTTAAACCTGGTGGATTTACAAATGGAGCAGGGCATGGTATCACAGTTAAACAAACTAATGGACAATACTGGCATTTTGCTACCATGGCTTTGGCTTCTAATGCACAATGGGAACGTAGGTTGTGCATGTTCCCTACTTATTTTGACGAAGATGGATTAATGTATAGCAATACAGCCTATGGTGATTATCCGCGTTTTGGTCCATATCATCCCAACAAAGCTGGACATCACAATGGTTGGATGTTATTGTCTTATAAAGGAAATGTGACAGTTTCCTCTTCGCTAAAACAAGTAATGAAGTTTACTTCCAATGATGATGAGATAGAAATCAAAGAATTACCCATACATAAAAATTTAAAAGGAGAAATCACTACAAAAGTACTAACAGATGAAAATCCCAAAACTTTTTGGGTTGCGGAAGCAAATAACAATGAACAATGGCTTACCATTGAAATGAAAAAGACGGGAACAGTACATGCTATTCAACTAAACTATCATGATCACGAATCTGGGATATACACACGTGTTGAGGGTTTAAACCATCGTTTTACTATTGAAACTTCAGAAGATGGAAGTCACTGGGAAACTGTTATTGATAGAAGTAACAGCGACCAAGATTCACCAAATGCATACATTGTTTTAAAACATCCAGTAAAGGCAAAATATATAAGATACAATAATATAAAAGTGCCTGGGAATAACTTCGCGATGTCAGAAGTCAGGATCTTTGGACTTGGTTTAGGAGAAGTGTCAAATAAAGTAGCTAACGTTAAAATTAACCGAGAAAAAGATCGAAGAAATACATCATTGTCTTGGGATGCAGTTGAAAATGCACAAGGCTATAACATTCGCTGGGGAATTGCACCAGATAAACTATATCAATCTTGGCAAGTGTATGATACTAACACACATTTTATGCGCTGTCTAGATAAAGATAGTTCGTATTATTTTACCATAGAATCATACAATGAAAATGGAATTTCTGAACAAAGTGAAATCATTTTTGTTGAATAGAATTCTACCATAAATAATATGAGCGAATATGCTGCTTAAAACGGATTATTTTTCACGTTATAAGTCATGAAAACTGAAAGGTGTTATACATAAGACTTGCAATGTTAGTAATATAACTTGCCGGTTTACAAAGAATTTGAACTAACTATAATTATACACAATGAATAAAAAAACATTCTTACTGCTTATTACAACTATATCTGCACTAGGTGGACTCTTATTTGGTTATGATACAGGAGTAATTAATGGAGCTCAATTTTATCTTAGCAAATACTTTGAACTTGATGCAACACTAAAAGGTTGGGTAGTAGGAAGCGCATTGTTAGGCTGTTTTATTGGAGCAATTGTAGCTGGACCTATAAGCATTAACATAGGTAGAAAAAGGTCGTTAATCATATCAGCAATCTTATTTTCTGTTTCGGCTTGGGGCTCAGGTCTGCCAGAAGTAGTACCAGAAACCGTTACGATGTTAGTTATCTTTAGAATCATAGGTGGATTAGGAATTGGTATTGCTTCTATGAATGCACCAATGTACATTGCAGAAATTGCGCCAAGTAAAATCAGAGGTAAAATGGTAACCTATTATCAACTAGCTATAGTCGTTGGTTTTTTTGTGGTCTTTCTAGCAACCTACTTTATTGGCAATAACTTATCTGAAGCAGAAAATATTCAATTTGGTTGGCGACGTATGTTTTGGTCAGAACTTATTCCTAGTTTATTGTTTTTAGCGCTTTTATTTTTAGTGCCAAAAAGTCCAAGATGGCTAGCTATAAAAGGAGAAGAAGAACAAGCATTACATATTTTAAATAAAATTCATGGAGAAAAGCAAGCTAAACATGAAATAGAAGAAATTAAAGCTTCCTTAAAAAAAGATGAAACAAAGGAGAATGTCAATTACTTTTCCAAAGCAATCTTAGCAATCATTTTTATAGGAACAGCACTATCCATATTGCAACAATTTACAGGCATCAACGCTGTACTATATTATGGAGCAGATATTTTTGAAAAGGCTTTAGGATTTGGTAAAGAAGATGTTTTAGCACAACAAATATTATTAGCGCTAGTCAATCTCGTATTCACATTTGTAGCAATGTTTACTATAGACAAGTATGGTAGAAAACCATTACTATATGTTGGCTCAATAGGTATGATTGTTGGTTTCCTACTATTAGGAATATCGTTACAACTAGAAGCGGTAGGTTTAATTTCATTAATAGGCGTACTCATCTTCATTGGGTCATTTGCTTTATCAATGGGACCAGTTGTTTGGGTAATATTATCAGAAATGTTCCCTAATAAAATACGTAGTGTAGCAATGTCAGTAGCTGTGGCAGCACAATGGGCAGCAAATTACCTAGTGTCTCAAACATTTCCAATAGTGATGGAAAGTGAGGTTAACAATAACACTTTTTGGAATGGTTCAATACCTTATTTCATTTTTATAGGATTTATTCTGATAATTATCTTTTTAACCTACAAATTCATTCCAGAAACAAAAGGAAAGTCTCTTGAAGAAATAGAAAGCTTTTGGCAATAAATTTCAATCTAAAAACGCAGTGTTGAGATAAACGTATATATAAAATTATCAATGGAAGTAAATTTTAAAAATATGTCTCTGATACTTTAATTTATAGAGATCAATCATAGCTTTAAGATTTAGAAAGTAAATTAGTACACCTAACCGTATACAAGAACATTCAAATTAAAAATACTACGATTTGAATCACAAACTTCAAATCTAAAAAGTAAAAGAGAGTTAAGTATTGTAACTCTTAAGCTTTAGTTTTTAAAACAAGAATAGAAAAGTTTCTTTTGTCAACAGCTAAAAGCAATAAAAACCAGTCCGTTTATACTTTCAAAATATAGAAGTTTCTACTATCTTTGCCACTTCTCAAAAAAAGAATACAGACGTATGTTTAATAATTTAAGTGAAAAGCTAGATAAAGCGATGCATGTCCTTAAAGGACATGGAAGTATAACGGAAGTAAATGTTGCGGAAACTTTAAAAGAAGTAAGAAGAGCGTTACTCGATGCCGATGTGAACTTTAAAATTGCAAAAGATTTTACCAAAAGAGTAAAAGAAAAAGCTTTAGGACAAAACGTATTAACTACGCTACAACCAGGACAATTAATGGTAAAGATCGTAAAAGACGAACTTACCGAATTAATGGGTGGAGATGCC
The DNA here is from genome assembly GCF_965224175.1 of Kordia sp. GTDB lineage: Bacteria > Bacteroidota > Bacteroidia > Flavobacteriales > Flavobacteriaceae > Kordia. The sequence continues at coordinate 2,075,078 of NZ_OZ245041.1, read as the reverse complement.
GCAGGAATCAACCTCTCAGGAAAACCATCTGTGATTTTAATGTCTGGATTACAAGGTTCTGGTAAAACAACGTTTTCGGGAAAACTTGCCAATTATTTAAAAAACAAAAAAACAAAAAAACCTTTATTAGTTGCTTGTGATGTATACCGTCCAGCGGCGATTGATCAGTTGCATGTAGTAGGAGAGCAAATAAAGGTAGATGTATTTTCAGATAGAGGAAACAATGATCCAGTAGCTATTGCACAAGCAGGTATTGCACATGCAAAGCAAAACGGACATAATGTGGTAATTATTGATACCGCAGGTCGTTTGGCAGTAGATGAAGCCATGATGACCGAAATCGCAAACATTCACAAAGCTATTGAGCCACAAGAAACATTGTTTGTAGTGGATTCTATGACAGGTCAAGATGCGGTGAATACAGCCAAAGCCTTCAACGATATCTTAAACTTCGACGGAGTTATTTTAACAAAGTTAGATGGTGATACTCGTGGTGGAGCTGCAATTTCTATTAAATCTGTAGTAAACAAACCAATCAAGTTTATTGGTACAGGTGAAAAAATGGAAGCTATTGATGTTTTCTATCCTTCACGTATGGCAGATCGTATTTTAGGAATGGGAGATGTTGTTTCGTTAGTAGAAAGAGCACAAGAGCAGTTTGACGAAGAAGAAGCAAGAAAGCTACAGAAGAAAATTGCAAAGAACCAGTTTGGTTTTGACGATTTCTTAAAACAAATACAACAAGTGAAGAAAATGGGGAACATGAAAGACTTAGTCGGAATGATTCCAGGAGCTTCAAAAGCAATGAAAGGTATGGAAATTGAAGACGATGCTTTCAAACATATTGAAGCATTAATTCACTCTATGACACCAGCAGAACGCTCTAAACCATCTCTAATAAACTCAAGTCGTAAAAAACGTATTGCAAAAGGAGCTGGACGTTCTGTACAAGAAATGAATCAATTGTTAAAGCAATTTGATCAAATGAGTAAGATGATGAAGATGATGCAAGGTGGCGGCGGAAGAAAGCTGATGCAGATGATGAAAGGAATGGGACGCTAGTTTGAAATGTTAAATGCTGAATTTTAAATGAAAAATTACTTGTCAGTTTATAACTAAAAGTTTGTTTAAATAAACAGCCAACAGCCAAAAAGACACACACAACACAACTATACATGACTTTATTAGATGGAAAAAAGGTATCAAATGATATCAAGGACGAAATAGCAGCAGAAGTCCAGAAAATGAAAGATCGCGGCGAAAAAGTTCCACACTTGGCAGCCGTTTTGGTCGGAGATGACGGAGCAAGTTTAACGTATGTAGGCAGTAAAGTACGTGCCTGCGAACGCGTAGGATTTGAATCAACTTTAGTACGCATGTCTAATACGACTTCAGAACTTGAACTATTAAAAAAGATTCATGAACTCAATGAAAATGATGATATTGACGGATTCATCATTCAATTGCCATTGCCACCACAAATTAACACGCAAAAAGTATTAATGGCAGTTCATCCAGACAAAGATGTCGACGGATTCCATCCTGAAAACTTTGGAAAGATGGCACTAGACATGTCTACGTTTATTCCAGCAACACCTTTTGGAATTCTTGAATTACTAGAGCGTTATGATGTAGAAACCAAAGGAAAACACACGGTTGTTATTGGAAGAAGTCATATTGTGGGAAGACCAATGAGTATCTTAATGGGAAGACGTGGTTTTCCAGGAAACTCTACGGTAACACTTACACACAGTCACACCAAAAACATTACTCAAATTACCTGTCAGGCAGATATCATCATTACAGCTTTAGGGCAACCAAATTTCTTAAAAGCAGAAATGGTAAAAGACGATGCTGTAGTAATCGATGTAGGAATTACACGTGTTCCAGACGAAACTAAAAAGCGTGGATATCGCATCACAGGAGATGTAGATTTCGAAAATGTACGCAAAAAGACAAGTCACATTACGCCAGTTCCTGGTGGAGTAGGACCGATGACAATTGCGATGTTGTTAAAAAATACATTATTAGCACGTGAGCGTCACAGAATGAATAGAAGATAAACAAATATGTTATATTGAAAAGCGATCTTGAAAAAGATCGCTTTTTTGTTTTTAGTTATCTTTATACTAAATCAATTCATATGAAAACCTCAGAACCGCCAATAATAGTGTCACAACATTTCTCACAATCTGCAAAAACAGTATGGAATGCGATTACAGATGTTTCGCAAATGCAACAGTGGTTTTTTGATAACATTCCCGATTTTAAAGCTGAGGTAGGTTTTCAAACAAAATTCAATGTCAAAGCACCTTCACGCGATTTTATCCACTTATGGACAGTTACAGAAGTGATTCCACAACAAAAAATTGTTTACAATTGGAAATATGAAAATGTAGCAGGAGATTCGTTTGTAACCTTTACATTAGAGGAAGTTCATAACGAAACAATACTAACGCTCACAACAACGGTTATAGAAGACTTTCCAGATGAAATTCCAGAGTTTACACGAGAAAGTTGTTTGGGCGGTTGGAACTATTTTATTAAAGAACAGTTACTTAATTTCTTGAATAATTCATAATGAGACAAGAGATATTTGTAAAATAGAATTATAGATAACTTATGCTAAATAATAAAAATCGCCTTTAGCAATAGCTTTCATAATAGGAACTTCATCAAATTAAAAAAACCGAATAGTATTTCAAGAACACTACTCGGTTTTTACAATTAACTATTACGCTATTCTTATATATTTTTAGCAAATAGATGGCATTATTTCTAAAGTGTATACACAAATCGAAATGTAACAAATCGTGGTTGAATAAAAGTTTCCTGACTAAATACAGACAAATTATTCGCGCTGTTTCGTACTTGCGAATCAATATTCAATAAGTTTGTTGCCTTAATCTCATATTCCCATTTTGCATCTCTATTCTTGCGGTAGGATAGTGTTGCATTCCATGTTTGAAACGATTGCGATTCGCCATTTCCTAAATCTTGATTGGTATACGTATAATCAGTACGGAATGTGATTCGCTTCCAAATATACGCGTCAAAATCAAACGTAGTAGCGTTGGTTACAAACTGTGTACTTCTTCCACCTTGTGTATTATCAGTAACACTGTAACGATGACGTAACTGTACGTTTGGTGCAACTCTAAAATTAGTTCGAATGCCAGGAGTGTAGGTTTGTGTAAAACCTTCATTTACAGACTGACGCTGTTGAATAAACTGATTGATTTTACTATAATTAAAACTTGCGTTCAATGTCGCTCTAACTTTTCCAAAAGTACGTTGCACGCGACCAAATACATTCACATTCTCATCTGCAAAGTTTGAATTAAAAAACGTACTTGTACGAATTACATTTTCAAAATCTGTCAATCCACGAATCTGATCAATATTATTAGAATACGAAGCTCGTGCAAAAACATTTGTATAATTAAAAAGGTTGAAACTTGTATAAATCAAACTTACGTTGTGCGATAGTGCATTTTGTAATTCAGGCGCTCCAAATTGGTAACTATTGAAGTTGTTCATCACCAAACCTTCAGCCAAACGCGTTACGTCTGTAAACTGATTACGCATTTGATAGCGTAGCGTTAAAGCTTCACTCTTTTTAAACTGAATTCGAGTTTCAAAGTCTGGTAGTACTCTAAAGAAATTGTCTTTGTATTCAACACCAAATTGACTGTTTTTATTTCCGTAAGCATGTACTGAAAAACCTGGTGTAAACGTGAACTTACCACTTTTTAAACGGTAATGAAAACCTAAGTAAATATCACTAAAATTATATTCAGTGTCGTTTGTAGCACGTCCATCATTAAATGTTGGTGTAGGATTCAAGGTCAATCCAGGACCTAAAAACTGAAATAAATTCGAATTGAATTGCTGGCGACTCAATATCGTACCAAACGTAATATTGATATTACTTCGCGCATTCAAAATATTATAATAATCTAACTTTGCGTCTACTTGATTCGATTTAATGCGTCTGTTTTGTCTAAGATTGTATTGAGCTACGTCTGTATCTAAACCTAATGCTTCTGCCGTTGTATCGAAAGCACTATTGGTATCATTGTCTAAAATTGCATTGTAAAAAGGATCTTCATTCTTGATTAAATGCTGTGCTTCCAGCGCAAAAATATTATTCTCATTTAGCGTGTAATAATAATTTAGATTTTGGCTAAAGCTATAAGGAGTTACTTCATCAATTTGATCTGTATTGCCGATAACAGATGAAAACACACCTTGATTTTGTGTATCATTTGAAACACGTCCAATCACGTCATAATCTAACTGATTGTTGAAATTTGGCTTATATGAAGCACTTAATTTTGCCACTACTTGATCAGAACGTTCTCTGCTTCGTTGCTCGGTAGCTTCATCTGGAATGCCTAATTCAGGATCTGTATATTGTACAAAACTCGATTCTCTTGATAAGATTCTGCTACTGCTGTAGATTAAAAATCCACTCAAGTCCAATGCTTTATTTGGTGAATAGCTAAAGTTTCCTGTAGCTAATTTGCTTTCTATTTCTAAAGCATTATTCTGATTGGTCAAAAAGTTCAACCCATTATCTCCGAGATTGATATTGGTTCCGCTACTTCTACTTGGCGGACGAAAACCACCTGTAAATCCTCGAATATCACGTCGAGACAAAGCCACTTCACCAATATTATTTACATCTCCAATAAAATTTAAGCTATACTTCGGACTGTAATAGAATAGTTTAGGTTGAAACAAATAAAGTTCATTATCGGGAGACGAACCACTTCCAGCGGTGACATTTCCGAACCAGAAATTTTCTTTTCCTTCTTTCAACTTAATATTAATTGCAACACTATCTTGATTATTGGTCACATTACGTAATTGACCGACTTCCGAATAATTACGCAATACTTGAATCTTGTCAACAGCTTTAGAAGGAATATTTTTTGTAGCTAATTTGGTATCGCCATCAAAAAAATCTTTTCCATTTACCATTAACTTATTGACAACTTTCCCTTCAACTTCTACTTGTCCGTCTTCGTTAATCTCTACGCCGGGCAGTTTTTCAAGTACATCTTCTAACTTTCGTTCGGTTCCGTTCTTAAAGGAATCTGCATTGTATACCAGCGTATCACCTTTAATGGTCACGGGCATTTCATAGGTAAGTTCAACAGCTTCCAATGAGTTGCTGTTTTTCATCACAAAATCCTTGGTAATATCTGTTTCTTTAGTAGAAAGTTCTTCTTCTAAATTCTTTAAACCAATATAACTTACTTGTATTTTATAGGTGTTATTTTTGGATAACTTCAGTTTGTATTTTCCGAGCTTATCTGTGATTCCGTATGATTCTAACGTACCAGACGTTTTGTTAATCGCAATCACATTTGCAAGTTCCAAAGGTTTGTTCAGACTATCCTTTACAACTCCTTCCATTTTAATTTGTGCAAAAGTGCAATTCACTACAAGAAGTAGGATGATACAAAGTACTTGTTTCATTAGGTATTTTTAGTTAGTTTTTAATTTAGACTATCAATTACAGTAAAAGTTTAATCCCAAACTAAAAAAAATTAACCGCGTCTTCTTCCTCGGTTACTCATCATTTCTTGCATTTTTCCTTTGATGGTTTCTTGATACTTACTCTTTGTTATTTCTTTTCCACCTTTTGGAGCTTCAATTTTAATTTCTTCTCCCGGATTGATCACAATTTTAGAACATAACATAGTAGTATCGCCTGCGCTTACTTCTAAAATCAATCCTGGTAATCCCCAATACTCGGCAGGTCCATGACTTACAGGGACTTGTGGTGAATACCAAGCTTCAACTTCAACCATAGGAACATCTGGTTTTCCATCACCATCTTCGTCTTTTCTTCTCAAATCGCTCCAAGAAAAATTGTACCAAGACAAATCGTCTTGTGAAACAGTCGCAGTTGCTTTAAAACAAGTATATTGTCCAATCTGCTTCGTTTCTTTCCCCATTTTCCAGTCAATCGTATGTAACTTATCTTTTACGAGAAACTTCTTTCCATAAAACTCTTGACTTTGCACGAGTGCTACATCCTTTACATTCTTATACTGATAACCTCTGGAGAAATTTGCGCCCCATGAATCTGTAGCGCCAGAAATAGCATCCAATTTATCTTCTTCTTTAAATACAGAAGCTTCCTTATCAAAACTCAATACATATGTTTTTTCCAATCGGTTCTTTAAACGTGCAGCGACATCTTTCTTCTGCGCTTCACTCATTCGTGCGCCCCAACTTCCTAGTTGCATCTTAGACTTTGAAAAATAATAGGCTTTCCCTTGAAATTCTTGTACATCATTTGCTTTAAAAGACAATAATGCAATGAGCGATAGTGATAGGAATTTGAATACGAATGATTTCATAATTTGCGATTAAGTTGATTTTGTTTAACAAAAATAATGAAATATTAAACACTTTGACTGAGTTCTTAAAAAAATTAACATTAATTTAAGTGTAAAAGATTCGTTTTGAGTCGGTTTTCAATGAAACAGAAAAGAGGAAATAGTATTAAGAGCTATGTTTCTTAAACTTAACAGTTTTCATGCGCTGTTTAAACTCTACACTTGGTCTAAACGTAACATTTACATCTTTAATAGAGGTTGCATTTACGGCTTCAGGTGTATCTTTTCCTTCACTGCGAAGATGCACGGTAAACGTACCAAAATCGCCTAAGGAAATACTATTGCCTTTACACAAATATTCGGGCAGCAAATGCACCAAACCTTGCAATACTGCAATTGTATCAATTTCAGTTACGGTGGAAATGGAAGCGAGTCGTTCGCTTAGTTGTTTCAAGTCTATCTTTTCGCGTGCCGTTGTAGAAGCATAATACTTCTTTGTGCCGCCACCTTTTACACCTGGTGTTCCGCGTTCTATCACTTTATATTTTATGGACATTTTCTTGTTGTTTTATAGTTTTGGTTAAGTACTTATTGTAAAAAGCTCTTGAACTTTTGATTTGTTTCTAAAGATAAAAATATAGTTTACTACGTAGCAAACTTATTTTTACTAGGTAGTAAACTATTTTTTGCTACGTAGTAAACTTTCAAAAGTACTTGATGTTTTGATTGAATTGTAAGGAGGAAATATTTGGGAGTAGCTGTGTAGGGTTTGAGTTTGTTTGGGAATTTTGAGAGTGTTTACGGAAAACCGTATAGATTCGAATTGGTAATGCTTTATTTTTAAAAAAATAAGCTATAATTATGTTTTCAATATTTAGGAAGAAATATACGATAGAAGATTTGGTAACTGTAACTGATTCTTATTCTATGAGAAGGAGTAGTGTTAATGTCGCTGTTATAGATGACAAAGAGTTTCCTTATCTCAGAATATTAAGGGAGCACGATTATAAAATAACAAAATTTGATGATATAAATTCTATAAATCAATTAGCAAACTATGACATTATTATTTGTGATATAAGAGGAGTAGGGAAGAACTTTGGGTCTAAATATCAAGGAGGTCATTTAATACAAGAAATATCAAAAAAGTTTCCTCATAAATATTTAATAGCCTACAGCGGAAGTGTATTTAAAACAGATTATAACCAGTTTTTTAAATTATGTGATGAATCAGTAATGAAAGGGAAGGATGTAAATGATATGGTTAATCTACTAGATAGAGCTTCAAAAGAAGTGAGAAATCCAATTTATCAATGGAAAAAAACTAGAACTGTTCTCGAAAATAATAAAATGCCAAGTGATCAAATAGCTACAATTGAAAAGCGTTTCATATCCTCAATCATGAGAAGGAAAATAAAGATTTTTGAAGCCACTATAGCTGATTATTCTACTAAATCAATAAGTAATGATTCAATCAGTTTAGTCTTGAATTCTTTAGCTGTTTTTTCAGGAACTCTTATTTCAAATATAACAAAATAATTATGAACGATAATTGCCAAGATACACTAGAAGATTTATTACATGAATTAGCTAATATTATGCAAAACTTAAAGCCTAGCGCAGAATTTATTTCCCGTTCGGCTAGTCGTAAATTTGATAAAGAAGCAATAATAGAACATTCAAAATTCATATTACAAAATACAATGTTGATAGGTTTACAGATGGATATGGCCAGACATAGATTAAATCCAGAGTTTTATAAGTTTCAAAGGTTAGAGCCTCGTAATATACATGGGAAATTTTTTAAAGCGATCGAATGTTTTAAAAAAGCAGCAAAGGAAAAAAAAGAATTAATAATAGATTTTAATTCACCAAAAATATTAACTCTAATAGATTCTCATCCAACAATCGATTCTTTACCTTTTATTCTAATAGATAATGCTGTTAAATATTCACCTAAATATTCAACTATTGAGGTAGAGTTAGAAGAATATGATGATCATATTTTTTCAAGAATATCAAATCAAGGTCCTCATATTAAGGAATCTGAATTAACAGATATTTATACAAGAGGATTTAGATCTGAAGAAGCTGAAAAAACAGGTGTTGTCGGATCAGGGTTAGGGTTAAATTTTTTAAAAGAAATATGTGACTTACATAAAGCGAGAGTTAATATTTTTTGTGAAGGAAATATAACTAGTATTGATGATATAAAGTATTCAACTTTTGTATGTGAAATTGAGTTTCCTAAAACAAACTCATGAAAAAAACCCAAACAATACATTCTCACAAATATTGTTCGGGTTTGCTAACTGTATATAATAACACTTACTAACTACTTATATACGATTTCGTCTTGAATAAATTCTTATTTTAATTGCTCGGCAAATATCGAGAATAAAGTTTATATGTTTTTATTTATGTTTTATATGATATATATAAACTTTATTTATGTATAATTGTAAGTGTATTATTGATAGTGCTTTAAAGGTTTATTCTTTACGTTTGGTACATGAAATTTTCCAAAAAGGAAAGACTACGGTTTCGGTTTTATCTACCCATTCGCCAATCCATTTGTAACCTTTGTCATTGATATCGTAAAAAGTAAGACGTGAAAATCCTTCCGTTCCATTGGGTGCTTTTTGTGGTTTGTAAAGTACAATAGTACCTTTTTCGGTTTTTTTGCCTTCCCAAGAACCTAAAGTTGGCGTTGGTGTCGCCGAAGCGTAATAATGTACATACCATTTTAGACTGTCTTTTTGAAACTGTCGGATGCTTCCCGAATGTTTTCCATCTGCTTTTAGGGTCTGATCTTGAATCGCCATGCCATTCATAATGTATGAATATTTCCAAGTCATTGGTATAGGTTTCGCCCAAGTTCCATCAGGATTTCTACGTTCTGAATCGCAATCGCATAAACCAATCATCGGTTTAAAATCATCTAACTGTTTGGGCGCTTCTGGGTTTTTGCTTCCGTACGGATTTGTAGGAGAAGGTTCGTATTCATTTTGTGCTACAGACAGCATTACCATTCCTAAGAATAGGAGCGTAGTGAATTTTTTCATAATCTTCGTTTTTTGATGTTCTTGAAGATAAGAAATTCTAATTAAAGTGACTTCTTATCTCGAACTCACGTTAATTAGATATTTGTATTGAGCATTGAACGATCATTTTTTTCAGAATAAGTTCTGATGTTATTCTATGTCTATCTCAATTAAAGTTAATATGAGAGATGATTACTTAATCAATCTTTTATAAGTTTTGCTATTGTCCATAAATTCAATTTCAATAACATAAACACCATCCTTTACATCATCTTTTATATCAAATTGCATAGACGAACTATGTATAGCCGTTTGGGTATACATTAGTTTCCCTTGTAAATTAAATAGAGCAATATTTTTGATGTTACGGTCACTTTGTAGGTTTACAATATTTTTAGCGGGATTAGGAAAAAGAGTTACCTTATTGTTATCAGACATAAAGTCTGGAGTTGACAAATTAGCCAAATCAAATTTTGCCACAAAAATATCTCGACTTCCGTTTGAAACTAGGTTTGTCGTTCCTGAATTAAGATCAAAATCTACAGTTCTGCTATAGGAACCTGTTAAGAAAATTTCGGAATCCGCATTGATCATTATAGTTTCTGGAGTATCAAAACCAGTACCTCCAATTGGATAAGCAGACATAAAATTACCAGAAGCATCTTGTTGATGAATGAAAATATCTACATTACCATTACTCACCAAATCAAAAACACCAGTATCTGTATTAAAAGAAATGGTTCCTCCAAATGTTCCAACCGTATAGACATTATCATTTTCATCAACTGCAATAGATTCACCTACATCTGTACCATTGGCTCCAAAAGTATTTGCCCAAACAAAGTTTCCATTGGTATCTAACTTAAGTATAAGAGCATCTACATTTCCTTCTGATGTTGCTGAAAACGTTGCTGCGCTAGGATCTAAATCAGTCGTTCCTCTGAAGCCACCTGAAATTAAAAGGTCTCCATTTGAATCTATAGCGATATTCTTGGCTATATCATACAAAGTGCCGCCAGTTGATTTTGCCCATATCAAACTACCTAAGTTCGTTAGTTTTGCAACGAATATATCGCTGTCACCATTAGAACTAAGCAATGTTTGGCCATTATCTGGATTAAAATCAACGGTACCAAATAAGCTACCAACGATATACACATTGCCAGAACTGTCTGAAATTATGGACTCTCCTTTACCGCCGCCAGGAATAGTAGTACTGTTGAAGGCTTTATAAAAAATAGTTTCGCCTGTTGTTCCATTAATTTTTCCTAAATAAGCGTCTTCATTTTGTCCAGAATTACCAGAAGTTACAGTTACAGTATTTCCATTACTAAGGGAATAATCCATAGAACCTCTAAACTCTCCAGTAATAAAAATAGCATCGGAAGCATCTATAGTTATAGATTCTGCACGACCCGTAGCAGACGAAGTAAAGTTAACCCACATAAAATTACCACTACTATTAAGTTTGAGTACAAAATAACTATTGATTCCAGAAAATTGTGTTTCAGTACCAGCCCCAGGGTCAAAATCTACAGTACCGATAAATCTACCTGCAACAATTACATTGCCTTGTGGATCTGAAGAAATAGCATACGCATTATCATTGTTAGCTCCTCCAACTTGCCTAACCCATACAAGGTCACCAGTACTATTGTACTTTGCTATAAATATATCGGTTTGTCCGTTGGATGTATAAGTAACATCTCCAGACATTGTTTCAAAAGTAACAACATCGTTAAAAACACCACAGACATATGTGTTGCCTACACCGTCATTGTATATGGAGTAGCCTATGTCAAAAGAATTAGCTCCATATGATTTGACATAATCTAAATTGAAGTCTTGTGCAATTAGGGTTGTTGAAAAAAGTAAAACTAGTAATCTGAAAATTTTCATGGTATATTACGATTTTAATGATTTATATGTATTTGGGTGAAAAAGTAAAAAATATTACCCTGTATAACTAAAAACAATTTCAAAGATTCTTTTTGCTAAAGAACATGTTTTCATTTAAGCACTTCTCGATACAAAATCTTTTTAAGATTTCACTCGAAGTGACGTATGGTTAATGTGTTCATTTGAAAATGTAGCAATGTGTCAATTACTTTCTTAAAACCATCAGAGACAAAAGAAATATTCGTGAATTCGTGACAAAAATTAGATATGCTACACATTTTATTAAAATCACTTGTCTTTGTTATGGAAATCGAAGTGACGTTTGTACAATTTAATCAAATCATAATATGATTTGTCATTGCGAGAATTTTGTGAAAATTTGTGGCAATCTGTTCATCGAGAAACAGATTACTTCGTCATATTTCCTCGTAATGATGTTCCTTAGGACGTTTATTGTAAGCTAAGTAGGTCTCACAGCGCAGCGATCTCATATCTAACAGCGTTAGCGGTCTAAAAGCAAAGCGATCCAAAAATCATTTTCTATGAATGCTACTCAAAATCTCCATGACTTCTACCTTTTTACGAACAGAAACAGGAACAGTACTTTTATCTTTCAATAATAAATAGCCACCATCTGTTTTAATAAATGCTTTGATGAATTGTAAATTGACCAAATGACTTTGATGCACACGCAGAAACTGATAATTTTTCAACATGTCTGAAAAGTATTTTAGTGTTTTAGTCACAAAAATCTTTTGTCCGTCTTGTAAATAGAAAATGGTATTATTACTATCAGATTCACAACGAATAATTTCGTCCATACTTACAATAATAATCTTATCTAAAGTGTGTAAAGAAATCTTTGTTGGCTTTTCGTTTGGAGCTGCTAAGGTATCTTTTAAAATATCTAAACGTTCTTTGTTTGGATGAATTTGACTTTTTGCTTTGTTGATAGCTAATGAAAGTTCTTCTTCAGAATAAGGCTTCAACACATAATCAATGGCTGCAAATTTGAACGCTCTAATTGCAAACTCATCACTTGCTGTGACAAAGATGATTTTTGAAGTAAGATTTGGAAAAATCTCTAACACATCAAAACCAGAACCATCGCCCAACATAATATCTAAAAACAAAATATCAGGCTGTTGCTTGCGTAATAATTTTGCAGTTTCTACAACACTGGAAGCAGTTCCAATGATATTTAATTCTGGATGTAAACGTTCAATATCGCCTTTCAACATTTGTAAAGCTGCAGGAATATCGTCAACAATAACAGTAGTAAGCATTTTTTTAGTTATGAGTTTAAGAGTTATTTAATTATGCGTATTTGTGTAAAAGTACATCTACTCATTTTAGTAACTGATGGTAATTTAAGTATTTTTAAGTACTTCTCGATACAAAATCTTCTTAAGATTTTACCCGAAGTGACGTTTGTAATATGTAAGCAATAGATAATCAAATTATAATATGATTTGTCATTTGTAAAAATTTACAGCAATCTGTTTTTCTATAAACAGATTACTTCGTCATACTTCCTCGTAATGACGTTTCTTATTAAGTCTAACAATCTAAGCAAGTCTAACAACGCAGCGATCTAATAACCAGATTCGTCATTGCAAAAATGTTGTAAAAATTTGTAGCAATCTGTTTTTCTATAAACAGATTACTTCGTCATTCTTCCTCGTAATGACGTTTCTTATTAAGTCTAACAATCTAAGCAAATCTAAGAGCGCAGCAATCTAATAACCAGATTCGTCATTGCAAAAATGTTGTAAAAATTTGCAGCAATCTGTTTCTCGATGGACAGATTACTTCGTCATACTTCCTCGTAATGACGTTTCTTATTAAGTCTAACAATCTAAGCAAGTCTAACAACGCAGCGATCTAATAACCAGATTCGTCATTGCAAAAATGTTGTAAAAATTTGCAGCAATCTGTTTTTCTGTAAACAGATTACTTCGTCATTCTTCCTCGTAATGACGTTTCTTATTAAGTCTAACAATCTAAGCAAGTCTAAGAGCGTAGCGATCTAATATCTAACATCAAAGCAATCTTCTCAATAGTCCGTTTCCAGTGGAATTTTAAATGAAATCTTCGTTCCTGCCAAAGCAGCATCTTTTTCAGATACATCTTCAATTTTTAGTGTATTCTGACCCGCCAATGACTCAATTCGTTCTTTGGTTACTTGCAATGCCATTGATTGGTGATCTGTATTCGGCTTATTTTTCGTCGATTGCTGAATCCCAATTCCGTTATCAGCAACTGTAGCATACAGGAAATTAGTATCAGTAGTAAACTGAACCTTCAATTCGCCAGGACGTTGCAAAGGCATAATTCCGTGACGAATAGCATTTTCAACAAATGGTTGTATTAACATTGGAGGAATTAAGACTTCTTCAGGATCTAAATCTGATTTTAAATCAATTTCATATGCAAAATCTTTACTAGCCATCAAGCGTTCTACTTCTACATAGTTTTTCAATGTTTTTATTTCTTGTGCCAGTGTAATGGAGTCTTTTCTAGAATTAGTCAACGTTTCGCGAAGCAAGACAGCAAACGTATTGATGGTTTTGTCCATCTTATTAATATCGTTTCTACTCATGCCTTTAATTCCATTCAATACATTAAAAATAAAGTGTGGATTCATCTGCAAACGCAAAGCTTTCTGTTCTAACGATAATAAATGATTTTCTAGTTGTAAGCGTTCTCGAATGGCACGGTTTTTTGCTTTTACACGCTTAATGTACGTATATATAACATAGAGAATGATCAAACCTAAAATTGTCCACAACAGGTTTTTGAACCAAGTTTTTTTGTATAAAGGTTGAATGACATGAAATTGAAAGCTAATGGTATCACTTTCTAACCAGTCTTTATTGCGTGATTGCGCCAAAAATGTATGATCGCCATAGTCTAAACCACCAAATGTAATTTTACTTTCTTGATTCCACGGACTCCAATTGTTGTTGTCAAATTTATATCTGTACACAATAGCTTCAGGGTTGTCCAAATCGATGGAACGAAACTGAAAAGCCATGTTGTTTTCATCTTCTGTCAGTTGTAATTGCTTGTCTGAATTCGTCCAATCGCGCAAGTTGATAGAATCTAAACTTCGATATTCTACCTCGATATCTTCAAAATGTAGTTGCGGTTTGGAGCTTTGTTGTTTGGAAGTAGAAGGCGCATATTTGGTGAGTCCGTAAATGGTTCCAAACCAAAGATTACCATTTGTATCTTTTGCAGTTGCATTATGACAGGTTTCAATTCCTAAAAAACCATCATTTCTACCGTAATGTGTTACGTTTTGAATTTCATTTTTCTTGTCGAGTGTAATTTGATCTACGCCGCGTTCGCTTCCTGCCCAAAGTACACCATTATCATCAAAGATAAGTTGATAGATATTGTTGGAATACAGTTCTTTTTTTCCTTGTAATTTTTCAAACTTTAAGTCTTTAGATAAGGTAGAAAACCAAATTCCTTTTCCAAATGTACCCAAATACATATCGTAATTGTGAAAACGAATCGTTCCGATGGTAATCTCACTTCCTGTGACATCTTTTGCTTCTATATGTGTGACTTTATCGTTTTTGATATAGCCTAAATGTCCTTTATTAGTTGAATACCAAATACGACCAGTTTCATCGCGAGCCAAATCGCGAATAGCTAAATCTTTGATGCCTTCTTCTGCACCAAACGTTTTTAGATTGAATATTTTTTTGCTTTTGTGGTCGTACTGAAAACGTGCAATTCCATCAGAATATGTGGCAATCCAAACGTGTGAACCGTATATTTTTATATTGCGAATCCAATCGGAAGGCAAGCCATTTTCTGTGGTAATAGTTGCGGTATAAATATCTTCTATTTGTTGTTTTTCGTAAGTTACTTCATCAACGAGCAAACTATCATATACAATAGTGTCACGCATCTTCTTTTGATAGATATAAATACCTTTTCTTTCTGTTCCGGCCCAAATTCTACCTTCTTTATCGTTGGTTAAGGTTTTCACTTTTACATTGAGATATTCACTAGTTTTTTCCTCTTGTTTAATTCCAGTAGAATCTATAGTCATTAAACCAGATTCTGAAGTAGAAAGCCACAAGGTTTCATTTAAATAGTGAAGTGCGTAAATACGATTGGCAGTCAGTCCATTATCTTTCGTGTAATGTCTAAAATTGTTTTTTTCATACTTAAATAATCCGCCGCCAGAAGAACCAATCCATACATTATTTTGTCGATCTTGATACGCTTGTCGAATGTGATAAACCGATAACCCATTTCGCTTGGTAATTGACTTTTCTACTAAATTATCTGTAAGATTGATGCGTTTTATACCAGCATTTGTAGTGTTGATCCACAACTCGTCACCATTAATTAAGCTTATGGTATTGATCTGTGAGATTTCTGAGAGAATTTGAAAGCGTTCTTTTTCTGCTTCAAAGGCAAAAATACCATCCGAGAAACTCGCGGCTATGACTTTTTCTTTATACTTAAGTAATGATTTAAAATCGCCATCCATCATTTTTTTGAAGGTTCCGTCAGTTGCCAAACGATTTGTTTTCCACAAACCACGACGAGAAGCAATCCAGAAAAAAGAACCATCAAACAAAATATCATTAATCTGTGTCGAATTGATCAAAGCATTGCAATCTAGAGCTTGTGTTCCGTTTACAGCATCGTATTGATGAATTCCTTTTCGCGTGCCTAGAAAAACGCCTTTTTCAGAAATATCAATTGCATATACGCGTGGCGTTGTGTAGCGATTGAATGTGTTTTTGATGCGAACTGTAAGACCTTGTCGCGTACCAATAAATAAGGTGTCTTTTTTTAATTGTAATGCTTGAATGTAATTAGAATTCAAACCATTTTTCTCAGTCCATACTTTAAACGAAATTCCGTCAAAACGTGCAATTCCTCCACCTTGAGTTCCAATCCATAAATAGCCTAATGCATCTTGAGCAATGGCATTTACTTGCGATTGTGGCAAATCGTCTTTTAATGTATAAGCGCGTAATTGGTTGTTTTGAGCTATAGAAAACCAAGTTCCAAACATTAGAAAAGCGAGTAGGAAGTATGCTTGAGAACGAAATCTCATATTAATTTGTTTTTTCTCGTTTATAGAATTCTTTTGAAAATTCAGGTACTAATTTCGTGCCATTCCATTCAAATTGACGAATCATTGTTTTTGACTCTGTCCATAATCCTTCATCATCTACATCTGCGCCTTCTTCTTTTTTAAATATAATAATTGGTTGTCCATTATTTTCGTTTGTTGTAAATGTAAACGTTTCGCTAGAGAAAAAGCCAATGTCTCCACTTACAGAGAGATGCGTAATGTGAACTAAATCATTATTCTCTTTTAAAAAGAAATACGTAATACCATTTTCTGCACCGCAAGATTCTCCGTGATGTTGAATTTTTAAAATTTTCGACACATTCATTAAATCGTGATTGTCTTCTAAATGCGCACTCACCAAAGAACCGTAAAGTTGCATAAAACTCTCTTTGTAATTGCTATATTCATCTCCAACTACAGTACGAATGACGAGTTGATCGCCATGTTTTTTCGTTATTTTTTTATTGAAGTAAAAACTATGGGTATTCGTTTTTACTTTTTTATGCGCAATAAATTTTCCTGGAATAAATCCTTTTTGACCTTTGTATTGAACTTCATACCAAGGAATTTTGGATTCTCCACTTTCAAACATCACGTTAGTTTTAGAAACAATAGTTACGTCAAAGCCAATACGCAAACGTGTAATTTCTTTAGAAGAAGTATTTGGAGCAGAACGTAAGTTTACATTATCACCAAATAGTGGATATATTTTGTCAACTTTAAACTCTTGATACACATCAATATAATCAATTTCTTGTGCGTAGAGTTGTGTAGCGCAGATAAACAAAAAGAAATATAGTGTTTTTTGAGTAAACGTCTTCATAAAGCAAATATAGGTTAAAATAGGTTGAGATTTTTGTGATTGTAAAATTGAAATACAGTCAAATGTTTATTCCGTATACTAAACATGTTGACTGTATTTCGCAGTGATGTTTTATTAATTTGATAATTTGAAAATGTATCAATTAGATAATTTTTTTCTACGAACAATCCAGAAAATAAAATATTATTCTTGAGTTTGTAATGAAAATTAAATCTTTATCAAACCATTGTTACATTATCAGAGTTGTGTGTAGTAACGTTGATTGTCAAATTCTGTACGAACATATGACAAAGGATTGTTGCGTTGCATCATTGGTTTCATTACGCAAACTACTGTCGTTTTTCCTTTAATGATTACTTTGTCTGCAACTTTTACAGCTTTCCATCTAAATCTTTCTACAGGAATTCCCATCTCTTTAATAATGTTGCTGTATTCTTCATTATCGTCAATCCAATCCATAATAGCTTCTGTGCTTGTTAGTGAAGGTGCTTCTTCATCTCCTGAAAAATCGATTTCCCAACGTACAGGAATATTGAATTTGTATGAGAATGCTTCTCCAGGTTCGTCTTCCTGTTTAGTTCTGATAGCATCTAACCAGTGAATATCTTCTAAAGGATATTTGCGCATAAACTGTTTTGATAAGTCAATATTTCCAGGTGATTGTGCTGTTGGATAATATCCGTAAAACACTTTTGCTAAGAAATGCTTTTGAAACTGTCCGTTAAAAACGCTTGCATGTGGTGTTGCAAATACTTTTGGCTGATAATTTGCCGTAAATGTTTGCTTCAATACTTGTAATAGATTTTGATTTTTTCCTAATTCAGAAGTATGAAAAACCAATTTGCTATCTTCTGACAATACATTTTCTAGTTTTGGAAGTTTATCTTCTTTTAAACAGTTTAGCAATGATTCTTGCGATAATACCTCTCCGTGAATTGTGGTTTCTAATGATAATCCTTTTTTAGAATTCCCTTTGTTTACAATATGAATTTCGCTGTAATCTTGATCGTTGTGATTTTTGTTCAACCAAGCAATGATTTCTTGTAATGAAAAAGCATCATCTACAATGGTATAATTTAATCCTTGAAAGTGCTTTTTTGCATCTTTATAATACGTGCTGCTTCCTTTGTCATATCCTGCAATAAATACGACTGCTTGTTTTGAAGCCAATACTTCACTTGCGTTATTTGCTGCCAAGTCTACTGCGTTTTCTTTTGGGGAACATGCAAATACTAATGTTAATACAAGTCCCATGAATGCTGTCATTTTGAATGCTCTTGTTTTCATAGTGTTGTGATTTTTATTGTTACTATTGTTTTGTATTGTTTGATGGTTTAGTTTTAGTTTAAAAATCAGCTTGGATTTTGCCAATCTGCTTTCGGATTGAAACTATTATCTGCATTGCATTTGAAAACCCACTCTTCAATACATGTTTGATAATACCTTTTGACAGCCATCAAAAGTATCCAAGCTGATTTTTCCCAACTAACCAACCTAATTTATCTTTTTAGTGTGATAGATGCTTTTTGCCGAATTGGTAAGGCAACGTGCTCTAAACGCATTCGTTTTGCCAATGTTGGACTCGAAATCCATCTACCTTCTTGAAACAAGTCTACCGTGTTTACTTTTCCTTCTGCATCAAATTGCATTTTGATTTGCGAATAGATATTCAAATACTTTTGAATCATTTTAGTTGCTGTTATATCGTACCACATTTGATGTTTTCTTTTAAAATTTGTATTTTTTTGTTGCGATTAAGATGACTTTGTTTCTTAATTACATTTCAAATGTAGTGGCAACTTTGCGCTTTTTTGAAGTGCTTTTAGAATTCGTTAGTGTTAAACTAGAATTCGTAGCAATCCTATCTTTTTGAGGTTGATTTTAGTAAAGAATAGACAGTAAAAGATAAAGCAACATATTTCTTCCCTTGGTAAAATCCCCTAAGTAAAACCGTCTTTTTCCTATGTAGAATTAGTTTTTCGGCTCTTACACAAGTGTTTAGAGAAAAATACTTTTGTGCCAAGAAATAATATAACCTAAAAACTAGAGAAAATCATGGGAACAATTAAATCAACTTGGGCGGGAACGCCTATTACCTTAGAAGATCAATTAGAGGATGCAGTGTGGTCAGGCGCACTAGAAAAACAAATGGAGTTTGATGGCGGATTTATGATCGCAAAAAACGACGCTAAATATTTATACGTAGTATTAGACGTTGTAAAAGATACGCACAACGATCCTGGAACAGGCGATTATTTTTGGTTTACATTTGATAGAAACCGTA
Source organism: Kordia sp. (assembly GCF_965224175.1). GTDB lineage: Bacteria > Bacteroidota > Bacteroidia > Flavobacteriales > Flavobacteriaceae > Kordia. The sequence goes on along the minus strand of NZ_OZ245041.1, from coordinate 2,055,559 downwards.
ACAAAGCCATTACACCAAGATATGATGTGAATTATGGTAACTATCGTGGAAACCCTAATAAAATGGGACGCCAATATTATTTAGGAGCTGGACGATGGACAGGTTTGTTGAATGAAGAACAACAATCAGAATGTAAAAGTACTTTTGGAACTTCTCCAAATTCTGCTACACCGCACAGAATCTGGAAGTTTAGATTTAGACTGACAGATTTAAAAGTAAATTTATTATGGTGGTGGTTTAGTTCATATACAAAGTTTGGTTTTAGAGTACATTCAAACAAACCAAATTTAAACTATGACACACCTGCAAATTTCTTCAGAGATTTTTCAAAATTACATACCTTGTATTTTTCAAGAAAACCATCAATTTCAAGCAGAGATTTAGGTCCAATTATGGGAAGCGTAGGATTGATTCCTACCACAAAAATCGATTCAGCAACTGGACGTGCTACTACAGCTTCTAATTATTTTATTCATGCGAAGAATGCTGCCTTTGGAGGAAGATTGAACGTTATTGGAAATCGTACAAAAATGGATCAATTACCAGGTTTAGGAGCGAAAAAGTATAAAGTATTTCATAGATCAGGAACTTCTGGATCATTTTCTGAGTTTGTAACTTCTTGGTACAACTACAAATGGAATGGTTCTGATTATGTATTGGAAGCTGCTTCGCCAGATGGTGATAATTTTTATAAAATGCCAAGTGCAGGCGTAGATTATTCAATTGATGATTTATTATTTCAGTTCAACTCTACGAAATTAAATACAGGATTGCATCAGTTCAAGGTGAAGTTTTACAATAATGCAGGAACAGAAGTTGGTGCTGCTACTCCAGAGCAAATCTTAACGATGTATATTGATAATAATGTGCCAGAGGTTAGTATCAATTCTGTAAAGTATAAAAATGCTGAAATTGGCGCTTGTGGAATTGTGAACCTACAAAATCCTAATGATACATTAGATATCGATTTTGAAGCTTTTGATACCGAAGGAAATCTATTAGATTATAGTTTACGAGCAAGATGGGGCGATGGTGATTCTGAAAGCATTGAATATGAGGCTTATAATTTGACGACACCACCAGCAAATTGGCAAGGAAGTCATAACATTATGGGAAGTTTTAATCCAAAAGTTACCTGTGCACATTCGTTTAATGTATATGCGAGAGCAAGAACAACAAATGGGTATGGTTATATTGGGAAGAATAGTACGTATAGATATGTAACTATTATCAAGTAATTGTAGTAAAATTATAAAAAGGTTATTTAGAAAATTGAGAGGAAACAACATTCTGACTTTATTTCAGAATCTAAACATTGCTTCGTCAATAATTATGTGAAACTGAATTCAGTTCAGCTTGACATGTTTTTCTAAATAACCTTTTTCTATTACTTTTCTTCTCTGTTTACCAGATCCATTGAAAATGCAGGTAAACAAATGGCTAAATATTCACAATCTTGGTCAAATGGATTGGAATATTGCACGCGTGTATTTTTTTCTATTTTGATAGATTGTCCTGCTTCCAAAACAATAGTTTCACCTTCTATGATAAATTGTTTTTTTCCTTTGATGATGTATGTGAATTCATCAAATTCAGGCGTTTGAAATGGTTCGCTCCATTTTGGCGGCGCAATCATATGTGCGATGCTTACATCAGAATTTCCATCAGTAGCATTTCCAAAATGTTCTTCAATCAATTTTCCGTCTGTTGTAGGAACAACAAAAGGATTCTTTTGAACGTGGTATTTTTTATTGCTCATCTTTTTCTTCGGTTTTTGGAGCTTCTTCATGTTGCCAGTTGATCATGAATTGTTTGATTTTGGCAGCGTCAGGAATCTGAATTGCTTCGATAGAAAGACTCATGTCGTAACGCAAGTTTTCAGATAGCTCTTTTTTATCAATCATAAAATACTCGTCTCCAGTCGTTGTAATGACAAGGTTTTTAAGTGTATTATGAATGTATTTTATTTTATAATTGTCGCGAATGTCTTTAAAAGTACTCTGTAATGAAATTCCATTTGCAGTTTTAAATCTAGGATCATGAATTTGAATCGTTTTAATCTTTTCATTTTCATCATGCTGCTGTCTTGGTGTGAGTGTAAATAGTTTTTTTCCACCTTTTTCATAAATTAAATACTTGTCTTTGCCAGCTTGTACATAATCGCCTTCACCAATACGTTTTATGATAGAATCATTAGCAAAAACAGAATCTAATTGCTTTACAATAATATCTTTATGGAGTTTTCCAATTTGATCTTTTTGAATTAAAAACGGATCTTCTTTTTTTGCACAACTTACTAAGCAAGCTATAATGAGTACGAGGAATAAGGATTTTTTCACGTGTTCTTTGATTTATATAATTTTAATTAGATGAATTTTTTTAGAATACCTAAAACACTTCTAATCACTGTTGGACTTGTTAATGCTTTGATAATAGGATTTTGACGAGTGCTTTTTCGACTAGAACTTCTAGATGATTTTGCTTTTTCTTTGGCTTCTTTCTCTTTTTTAGATAGCGCTTCTGATTTTTTAATTTTCTCGTTCAGCATTTCGTAAGCACTCTCACGATCAACTTCTTCATTGTATTTTGGAATCAATTTTGAATTGTCAATGACTTCTTTTAATTCAGAAGAAGTTAATACATCCATACGACTCATAGGAGCGCGTAACATAGTTGCTGCCAAAGGTGTTGGTCGTCCTTTTTCATCTAACGCAGATACTAAGGCTTCTCCAATACCTAACGATGTTAATACTTCTGCAGTATCGTAATAATCAGAATCAGGATAGTTTTCTGCGGTAAGCTTGATGGCTTTACGATCTTTTGCTGTAAATGCACGTAGCGCATGTTGTATTTTTAGTCCTAACTGACCTAAAACAGCTTCTGGAACATCGGTTGGATTCTGTGTTACAAAATATAAACCAATTCCTTTAGAACGGATTAGTTTTACAATGCTTTCTATTTGATTTAATAATGCTTTGGAAGCTTCTTTAAATATCAGATGTGCTTCATCAATAAATAATACTAACTCAGGTCTCCCGCTGTCTCCTTGTTCAGGAAATGTTTCATAAATTTCAGCAAGTAAACTCAACATAAACGTTGAGAATAATTTTGGTTTATCTTGAATATCTGTCAAACGAATGATGTTAATATAACCACGTCCATCTTTATCGATACGAGTTAAATCTTCTACGTCAAAAGAGGTTTCTCCGAAGAAAATATCTGCACCTTGTTGTTCTAATTCTACAATTTTGCGTAAAATGGCTCCTGTAGAAGCGGAAGAAATTCGCCCGTACATTTCTTTGAATTCTTCTTTTCCTTCGCCCGTAGCATATTGTAACACTTTTTTAAAGTCCTTTAAATCAAGTAAAGGCATTTTATTATCGTCACAGTATTTAAATACTACAGCAACAATTCCTGATTGCGTTTCAGTTAAATCTAAGATTCGAGAAAGTAATACTGGCCCGAACTCAGAAACAGTAGCGCGCAAACGCACACCATCTTGATCTGATAAGGATAAAATTTCTATTGGAAAGTTTTTTGCTTCAAAAGGAAATCCAATTTTTTCATGGCGTTCATCAATTTTTGGATGTCCAGGACTTGGTTGTGCAATTCCACTTAAATCTCCTTTTAAATCCATTAGTAGTACAGGAATTCCTTTGTCAGAGAGGTTTTCGGCAAGTACTTGTAGTGTTTTGGTTTTTCCAGTTCCCGTGGCGCCAGCTATTAAACCATGTCTATTTAATGTTTTTAAAGGAATTTTTACATAGGCATCTGTAACAGTTTCACCTTCGTGCATTGCAGCACCCATCGTAATATAATCGCCTTTGGTAACATATCCTTTGTCAATATGTTCTCTAAAATTATCCTTACTGCTCATGTGTTCCAAAAATTTGGTTAAAAGTAAGCGATTTTAACGAAGTCTAAAAAAAATGCATTCAGATTTCCATGAAAGTTATTCACGAAAAGTTATGATAAAAAAGAACATCCGCTTTTCTTACGAAAAACGGATGTTTATTTTGTGAAGTAAAATTTCTATTTCTAGTATTTTACAATCTTTTTAGTAATACTTGTGTTTGATTCAGTATCAGTCATTCTAACGAAATAGATACCAGAAGCTTCACTTTGCATAGAAAGTGTGTTTATTCCTTGGTTGAATGTTCCTGACTGGATGTTTTGTCCAGTTACACTCGTAATTTCATAAGCTACATTTGTAAACCTACTTACAGAAACTGTAAAGTCGCTTGCAGATGGGTTAGGGTAAATGCGTAAGCTATTTTCTAAAACATTTTCACCAACGCTTAATGGTTCTATAATTTTAAATAAGTTAGAAGTACTAGATGCAAATTCACCACTTCCATTAATTAATACATTTCCATCACCATCTTCTAAACGGTAAGTTCCAGCTCCATATTGACAGCAAATTCCGTCACCATATGAATCATTTAATGTAAATGTATAACATTCGTCAAATGAAGTAATAGTTACATCTTGAACTTCGTCAGGTTGTGTTCCATTAGTTCCAACTGTAGTATATGGTCCTCCACTTCCTACAACAGTACCATTAGAGTCTTCTAAAGTCCAAGTTGTCTCAGCTCCGTAACGATCTGGAGTAATAATTACTCTAACTGTTGTTATTTCAAAGTTATCAGCAGCAAAGAAGTTCTGAACATTTGTGTTGTTTGCAGGTTCTCCGTCAGTAGTTCCATTAGGATTTAAAGCAGAAGCAGTAAAAGAGTGCGCTCCACCTCCAGAAACAGGAATAGGAGATAAAACAACATCATCAGATGCTCCAGTCGCTAAATTTCCTGTCCAGTTCATATTTGTTACAGCGCCTCCGTCTAATTGGTAACTAATAGTAGTACTTGTCAATGGAGCAGTTCCGTAATTTGTAATACGTACTGTTGGTGTAACTTCATCACATAAGTCAGTAGGAATACTTTCTACACTAACAGCAGCATCTACAGTTAGTACTTCTGGAGCAAGTGGATCTAAAGTAATTGGATTTGATCCTACAGGATCTAACCAGAATTGTACTTGTTGAGAAGGATCTGCACTAAAGTCCCAAGAAACTCCAAAACGTCCATAAATATCAAAACCACCATTATCAACAGTTCCTGTACATGCCGCAGAACCTCCTGATAATTTTCCGATGATTAATCCATCTTGATCAAATAAAGGAGAACCTGAAGAACCTGGTTCCGTAACACCTAAATCCCAGTCAGCAATTCGCCAAACTTCTGTTGTAGGATTTCCGTTAAAGTTTGTTGTAAAACGTGTAGCACCTTGAATATCAACACATACTTTTTGAATATCTCCGCTTGGGTGATGTACACCTACATTTAAAGTTGGAGTAGCTGTCTTAGAACGATTCCATCCAGCCCACAATAAATCAGTTCTATTGTTTGTGAAAAACGCTTGATCTGTGATTTCTATTAAAGCCATATCAGATTCTGAATTTGCAGCTCTTAAAATACCACCACTAGCAGTTTGAATAAATGTATTGTCTTGACTTGGTGCAGCTGTAGCACAATCAGCAACAGAAGCATCACTTGCCCAGTTAAAACGGAAAGCCCAACCAGCTACAGAACCACCTAAACAGTGATTTGCTGTTAAGAAATATGGTGTTTCATCATTGTTTGTATTGTTTACTAAAGCTCCAGTACAGTTACCGCTTCCGCCAACAACGATCATTCCAACAGATCTTTTTGTGTTTTCTTTAATGTTGTGCGCTGCACTGTTAAATGCTGAAATATCACAGTTTACATCTACATTACAAGCTCCAGAGTCATTTAGTGCTTTTGCATTATCGTCAAGTCCATCAGGATATTTTAAAGATCTATATCCATGAACAACATTTCCAATATTTAAACGTCCTTGTCCGCTTACATTTTTAGGCTCAAAATATTCTATCCATAAGCTTTCACCGTCTACCATCCAAGTTCCTAAAATTTCTTCAGGACTGTTGTGTAAGTGTGTAAATTCATTTAAAATTTGAGAACGATCACCATTATATACATATACTTTTCCTCCTACAGGAATATTGTATGTGTCAAAGATTAAGTTCATCGTTAATGCACCAGGAGAAACAAAGTTAATTCTCCAAATACGGTCACCGTTTGGTAATGTACTCCATTTTCCAGCATTTGTTATACCATAATCTACAAAATGGTCAGCACCAAATCGCCATGGAATAGATTTGTCTAAGTCATTAATTTCATCTTCAGCTCGTAAAGATTTCAAATCGGGTTTTGCAAGTTCAATAGGAGCTACCTTTTCTAGGTTGGAAAGATTCCAACTTTTGGGTTGAGGTCTTTGGGAATTCTGCGCCGTTACTTGTAAAATAAAGGTTAGCAACAGAAAAAAGGTAATTTTTTTCATAGTAAATAGATAGTGTTGATTAGTATACAAAAATTTTTGACGGGAAATTAACAAAAAAATAACATTTATCGGTGTATTTTTTAAAAATATCACAACTTTTTCTTGTTAATTTCCAATACTTTAACAAATTTAGTATAAAAAAATATTTTATCTTTCTTTTTTGGAATACTATTTGAAAAGCAATATTCTTGTAAAACCTACCTGTTTTATTTTATAGATATGAAAAAAATACTGATTGCCGCACTTTTATTCTTTAGTGCACAGACTACATTTTCGCAAACTGACCCGTACATAGAAAATGTAAAGCATTATTTATCAATTAATGGAACTCAGCAACAATACGAAGACGCTATTGATGCTATGTTTGTGATGTTGAAAAAACAGTTTAAAGATTACAAGATTTCCGAAAATGTATGGAAGGAATTAGAAAACACGAAGAAAGAGCAAGTAGAAAGTGTAAAGGCAATTTTAGTTTCTGCTTATAAAGCATATTTCACATTAAATGATATTAAGAAAATGACTGTTTTCTATGAATCTGCTGCAGCTAAGCAAATGTTAGCAGATGCTTCAAAGTTAACAACGACACAGCGACAACAAATAGGCAATTTTTATGATTCTGAAACAGGACAAAAAATGATTGCTAGTAAAGATGGTTTGGCAAAGATAGAAGGTGAAATTTCTATGCAATGGAGCGGAGATCTTTACAAAAGCATTATCAATAAATTAGCAGAAAAAGGATATAGTTTGAATTGATTTTTTAGACTGCTTCCGCTGTTAGATAATAGATCGCTTCGCTGCTAGATGATAGATATGTTAGGAATGTCTTTGCAAGGAAACATGACGTGAAAATCTGTTTCTCCTGAGAATACTAACGTAATACAATAAGTAGGTTACTTCGTCAGCTTTGCTAAATAATCGTAATGTTCTCCTTCTAAGATGAGCTCACATTGTAATCCGCAAGCGTGAGCTGCATTTTGTAATGTGTTGTAATCAATATACAGCCAATTAAAAGGTGCTTCGTGTTCACCTTTATAGCTCACATGATATAGTACTTCTCCATAATAATCTGTATCTGAAGGAATCCATTTTCCACCATCTTCATCTTCATCAAACATATATATAATGTCTGATGAATCTACTAAAATTTGCCCGCCATCATTTAATAATGTTTTTAAATGATTGAAAAAGGCAGCGATATTTTTTAATTTCCCACACATGCCTGCGCCATTCATCAGCAGTAAAATAGTATCAAAATGTCCAGAAAACTCCATGATATCTGCTGTTTTAGCATGTTGTATGCCTCTAAGTTTACAGGCTTGAATAGCAGCTTCAGATATGTCAATAGCAGTAACGTTTAATTTACGATCGTTCTGTAAATACAAACTATGACTTCCTGCGCCGCAACCAACATCTAAAACTTTTCCTTTTGCTAATTGCAAAGCTGTTTGTTCTAATGCAGGCATTTCTTTATAAGATCTAAATAAATAGGGAAGTGGCAGCGAGTCTTCTTCTGAGATAGAAGTTGCGGTTGTAATATCTTCGGTATAATTGCCTTGTTGATAATCTAAAATTGCTTTCCCAAATAAATCTTTCATCTGTATCGTAACTAGAGCGCAAAAGTACATCAAGTAATTGAACTTTTATGAAATCAAATGAAAAAAGCAACGAATCGTACTTACAAGTATTCATCGTTGCTCTCAATTGTTAATTATAACCTAAATAATTAACCTAGACTCATAAAATCCCCCAATTTTATGACGCTATTGTTCATTTTTAACCTAAAAAAAATCTTAATCATTTTTAATGTTCTATACACAAGTGTTGCTTTAAATATTTTGTTACCCGATAAATCAAAAAAATATCATGTACTTTTGTTTTTTTAAGAAAACTACAGATGGAAGAATTTATCAATGAACTGCCTAAACTGGCGAAAGAAGTAGAAAAAGAGAACCAAAAATTCTTCAATAAATTAAAAAAAAGAACGCCTAAAAATTTAGATTATATCATGCAAGAATTGCATGAAGAAGAGTTTGAGAAGACTGATTGTCTAGAATGTGCTAATTGTTGTAAAACGACAAGTCCTATTTTTACAAATGCAGATATTGCTCGTATTTCTAAACATTTTAGAATGAAAGAGCATCAATTTATCAGTCAATTTTTATTCTTTGATGAAGATAATCATTATGTACTGCAAAGTGCGCCATGTCATTTCTTAGGAGCAGACAATGAATGTATGATTTATGATGTACGTCCAAAAGCATGCAGAGAATATCCGCATACCAATCGTAAAAAATTCCATAAGATTTCTGAAATTACGATGAACAATATTTCCATTTGTCCGGCTACCTATAATATTGTAGAAAAACTAAAAACAGTAGTAGAAACCAAAGGAAAACGATAGTTTGTACTAATTTTAAGAAAAACGTATCTTTATAAGCAAACTAAGTAACCCACGAAATCTTAACCACTTTGGACAGTATTTTATCATATTTTGAATCGATTCCTTCTTCGCATCGAAGCGCAATCTTGGTTGGAGGAATTGCTTTTTTTTGGTTGATTGAGTATATCATTCCGCTCATTCGATTCAACTATAAAAAAGTAAATCACGCAGGAATCAACATCTTTTTTACACTCACAACTATTGTTGTCAACTTTGTATTGGCGTTTTTATTGTTAAAAACTTCCGATTGGACAATTGCCAATAATTTTGGAATTTTAGAATGGATTAAATTACAATTTCCAGAATTATCAGCTTGGTGGTATGTATTAATTGGAGTAGCTTTATTAGATTTCTTTGGAGCTTGGTTGGCGCATTATGTAGAACACAGAATTCCTGTGTTGTGGCGTTTTCACTTAGTACATCATACTGATACGTATGTAGATACTACAACTGCAAATAGACATCATCCTGGAGAAAGCGTTATTCGTTTTATCTTTACCTTATTAGGTGTTTTTATTGTAGGCGCACCAGTTGCTATAATTATGTTGTATCAATCAATGTCGGTTGTTTTATCACAATTTAACCATGCAAATATTAGCATTCCTAAAAAATTAGATACTATAATTAGTTACATCATTGTTTCACCAAATATGCACAAAGTACATCATCATCATGTATTGCCGTATACAGACACGAATTACGGAAATATCTTTTCTATTTGGGATCGAATTTTTCAAACATTTGCCGTAAAAGATCCAGATACTTTAGTGTATGGAGTTGATACGTATCCAGATGCTTCTGAAAATGCTGATTTAAAAAGTTTACTCAAAATTCCGTTCAACAAATATCGTCCGCCAACAACTTTAAATTCGGATGAACAATCTCACTAAATGAAACAACACGTTTTAGTTATTGGTTATGTGTGGCCAGAGCCAAACTCTTCTGCTGCAGGAACGCGTATGCTGCAATTATTACAGTTATTTCGATCACAAAATTGGGAAGTAACTTTTGCTTCTCCTGCTGCTAAAAGTGAATTTGCTTTAGACTTACGTCAGATGGGAATTGCTACAAAAATCATTCAGATTAATAATGCGAGTTTTGACGAATACATACAAAAATTAAATCCGTCTATTGTATTGTTTGATCGGTTCATGATGGAAGAGCAATTTGGATGGCGTGTTGCAGAATCGTGTCCAAATGCATTGCGAATTCTAGATACTGAAGATTTACATAGTTTGCGAAAAGCGCGACATCAAGCTTTAAAAGATGGAAAAGATTTTTACATAAATCAATTGAAAGCTTATCAATTGGCACAGCGAGAAATTGCGAGTATTTTACGTTGTGATATTTCTTTACTTATTTCTCCAGTAGAACATGATATTTTAGTGAATCATTTTAAAATTGATGCTTCTTTATTAATGTACATTCCGTTTATGGTAGATGCACTATCGCAAGAAAAAATTGCAGCTTTACCAGCTTTTGAAGAAAGACAACATTTTGTCACGATTGGAAATTTTTTACATGCACCAAATCGTGATATGGTATTGTATCTTAAAAAAGAAATTTGGCCGTTATTACGAAAAAAACTTCCCAAAGCAGAAATGCATGTGTATGGTTCGTATGCAAAAGAGCATAATTTACAACTCAATCAACCTAAAGAAAAGTTCTTTGTACACGGTCGTGCAGAAAGTGCCGCCGAGGTAATTTTAAAAGCTAGGATTTTATTAGCGCCATTGCGTTTTGGTGCAGGACTCAAAGGAAAATTTATTGACGGAATGCAAAATGGAACGCCTTGTGTAACGACTACTATTGGCGCAGAAGGCATGCATGGTGAGTTGTCGTGGAATGGTGTAGTTTCAGATGATATAGAAACCTTGATAAACGAAACTGTCGAATTGTACACAAACAAAAAGCAATGGTTGTTAGCGCAAAAAAATGGTTTTGAAATTCTCGAAAACCGTTATGAAGCAGTAAACTTTCAGCAGCAGCTTTTAGAAAAAATGGAAACTACTAAAAACAATCTTGAAACACATAGAGTGAATAACTTTTTTGGGAGCATGCTACAATTACATACCGCAAGAAGTACCAAATATATGTCACTTTGGATAGAAGAAAAGAATAAGAATTAAAATGATAACGCTTGCAATATTTTGAGTGTTTTATTGTTCTTTAGCAGCATATCTTGTGAAAATCCAATTGATAACAACAATAAAAATGTATTTTTGAAAAATCTATAAACTATTCTTGAATTTGAATTACGAGTTTTTTATTGCCAAACGAATTATAAGGGCAAAACAATATAAAAGTAGTGTATCGGCAACGATCATAAAAATTGCAATTGCAGCCATTGCCATTGGTATTGTAATGATGATGATTGCGATTGCTACAGGAATGGGATTACAAAAAACGATTCAAGAAAAGGTTGCTACCTTTAACGGACATATACAAATTACAAATTTTGATAATAATGATTCGGAAGTTTCCTTAATGCCATTAGCGTCAGATCAAGATTTTTATCCAAACTTCACACAAGTTCCAGGAATAACACATATACAAGCTGTTGCCACAAAAGCAGGAATTATAAGAACGGAGAAAACCTTTGAAGGTGTTTTGGTGAAAGGTGTTGGTACAGATTATAATTGGACTGCTTTTAATGATTTCTTAGAAGAAGGTCGTTTTCCTAATGTTTCAGAAAAACGCGAGAATAGAGAAGTATTGATGTCTGCATACATGGCAAGACGTTTAGATTTTAAATTAGGAGATACTTTTAAAACGTTATTTCTCAAAGAAAATACCAACGAAATTCCAAACGAACGAACTTTTGAGATTGTAGGGATTTTTGATTCAGGCTTTCAGAAATTTGATGCCAATGTGATGCTGATTGATATTCGTCATATTCAGCGAATGAATAAATGGAAGAATGGTGAAGTTGGTAATTTTGAGGTCTTTGTGGATGATTTTGATCTTGTTGAAGAAAAAACAGAAGAAGTTTATAATGCTATTCCACCCAATTTAGACACGCAAAGTGTTCTTGATAAATATCCGTTTATCTTTGAATGGATTTCTTTATTTGATGTCAATATCTTTTTGATTATTGGAATTATTATCATTGTTGGAGGAATTAATATGATTACGGCATTATTGGTACTTATTTTAGATAGAACGCCTATGATAGGAGTTTTAAAATCTTTAGGAAGTAGTGATTGGAGTATTCGAAAAATATTTCTGTACAATGCTGCGTATTTAATTGGTATTGGTCTGCTTTGGGGAAATGCGTTGAGTTTTGCCTTTATATGGATTCAGCGAACTTTTGAAGTCTTGAAGTTCCCCAATCCTAAAGATTACCATACCACAATAATTCCTACGCACATAGAAGTTTGGCATGTAGTAGCACTCAATGTTGGTACATTGGTTTTATGTGTACTTATGCTATTGATACCTTCGTATATCATTACAAAAATATCACCAGTAAAAGCGATTAAGTTTCAGTAGTTATTAATACCACGATTTATCTACTTTTAATCCTTTGATTTTACGTTTTATTTTTGCTTTAAAAGATTTGTCTTTAAAAAGAGGACTTTCCCCTAAAACTAATCGTTCTAGCTGTTGTAATTCGTATATATCTTCTGGAAGTGATGTTATAGGTGATGTTTCAAATCCGAAGCTAACGAGCTTTTGTAATTTCGAGATTCCTTCAGGAATGCTGGTAAAAAGTGCGTCATTAATTCGGCTGTATTGTAAGTTAGAACATTCATAAAATGAAGGTGCTAAGGTTTCCATTTTACTGTTGAAAATAGTTATATTTCTAAGCATTTTTAAATTGCCAAAACCTTTTGGAAGTATTTTGATGCCTCCATCAATAAATAATTCTCTGAGTGTTTTATTTTCAATAATATCATGTGCGTCCGCATGAATAGAAACTCCTCGTAGTTCTAGTTTTTCTATGTTGGGCAACTGATTTAAAAATTTACCGAAAGAAACTTCGAAACTCGGTTCGGCAGTACGTCTTTTAATGTATCTAAATGTAAATTCTTTCAGTGTATTTGGAAAGCTATAAAAACCTTTGAAGTGTTCAATATTTCGAATGTTGATATTCACTTTTTCTAAGTTTGAAAGTTCTTTGATAGCTGGATCAATTGATAACTCAAAAATATCTTTTAGTTTGAGAGTTTTTAAGTTTTGCAATCCTGTAATCGCAGACAGAATATGTACTGTTCTTGAACCATTAATTTCAAGTTCAGTCAAACTTTGCATGTTATACACAGCGTTCGGTATATGTTCTAAGTTATTACATTTTAAGTGTAGCTTTTCCAATTTGATCAAACTGCCTAAATTTTCAGGAAGTGTTGTTATTTTCCAACCTTCAATATGTAATTCTTTTAGACTTTTAAGTTCCGTAATAGAACTTGGAAGACTTGAAATGTCGCTTCCAATATTAATTTTTAAAATTTCTAATGTTGGTAACTTATCAAATGTGTTTGGAAGTTCTTTTAAATGATGGCAATCAATTTCGAGTTCTTTTACAACATCAGCCAAGAATAAATTTTCAGGTAAATAATTGATGTAAAATTCACGATAACGAATCTTTTCCTGTCCTTTATATTTATCAGGATCTGTAAATCCTTCTGCTAAGATTGCTTTCTTTGCATGCGATTCTAATTCTAAATCAGGGAAACTGGTGATAATTCGTTGAATAATTGCTGTCTTCTTGTCAAGAGTGCTGTTGGAAACATCTAACTTTTTCAGATTTTTCAACATGAAGAACTCATCCAATAAAAAATCAATTTTGGTATATTGTAGAAATAATTCTTCTAAGTTTTTTAGTTCTCCCAAGTTAGGAATTCGTTTTAAACTATAATTATAATTAAGGTTTATAGATTTTAATTTTTTAAGTTCTAATAATTTAGACTCTACACCGCGGAATTCATTATCGCGCATATCTAGTACTTCTAAATCTTTCATTTCATAAACAAAATCGGGAACTTCCTTGAGTTGCTGATGTTTTAAATACACTTCCCGAATTCCTTTTATTTTAGTAAGATTTGGCGGGAAATTCTCTATTTGTTTGGTGTAGTGTGAATCTCTCCAACGATCTACTCTTTTTTCTCCGCTTAAATCTAGGTTTGCAGTTGGAAATGGTGTTGAAATTGGCCAATATGTAAGTATGTTACACTTTTTGGTGTTGTTTAATTTTTCCCATTTCGTTGAGAAATCAGCCAATGACCTCAGTGTTTTTCCTCCTAAATTCTTATAAATTTGTCCGTAGCGATCTTCAATAGTTCTACTGAACTCTTTATTTGTTTTAAGGAGTGATATTGCTTCTTTAATTTGTACAGCGTCCCAAGTTTCTATTTTATTACAAATTTCTTTTAGTATTGGCGAATTGATTTCTACTTCTTCAAAATCTCCAACAATAATTTTATAGCGTTTTTCTTTTCCGTATTTCCTTTTTATGTTGCTATCTAAAATAGTAGGATCGACACCTAAATAAACGGCAGTTTCAAACGATTTGTAGAACTCTTCTTTTTCTTTTAACGCGAATAAAATTTCTGCTTTCGTAGCATGAATAATAGCATCTTTCTTTTTATACTGAAGTGCTTTGTTGATACTTTCTAAAGCTAAATCATATTTTCTTAATACATATAAAGAGAATGCTTTGTTGTTATATGCCAACGCGTACTCAGGATGAAGTTCTAGTGATTTATCAAAATAGAAAATGGCTTTTTCTCTATCGCCCATAGCAGCATACGTTTCTCCTAAATTGTGATATGATGTATGATTTGGATGAATTTCTATAGCTTTAAAATAGGTTTCAATTGCCTTTTTAAACTTTCCTCTTTTTTTTAATTCCCAAGCTTCATTATGTACATCTCTCCAATCAGGTTTTTCATTCTTTTCCATGCTGTAATTTTGTTTCAATATACTATATAGTTATGAAATAACTACGGAAATAAAACGCGACTTTTTAGAAATTGTAATACCAAAAAGTTAACTAAACCTTAAAACCCTATTAATTAAGTAGACTTTTAAAGTTTGATACTGTAAAATATATATAGACTTTGTATCTTTGTCGCTTGAAAACTTAAGAATGGAATACGCAGAAAATATATTAGGAACTATTGGGAATACTCCTTTAGTCAAAATGAATGCCTTAGTAAAAGACGTAGATGCTTTGGTACTCGCAAAATATGAAACATTCAATCCAGGAAATTCTGTAAAAGATAGAATGGCGTTAAAGATGATAGAAGATGCAGAAGCAGATGGACGTTTAAAACCAGGCGGAACTATCATTGAAGGAACTTCTGGAAATACAGGAATGGGATTGGCTTTGGCAGCTATTGTAAAAGGATATAAGCTTATTTGTGTAATGGCAGATAAGCAATCAAAAGAAAAAATAGATATTCTTAGAGCTGTTGGAGCAGAAGTTGTCGTATGTCCTACTGCGGTTGAGCCAGATGATCCTCGTTCGTATTATTCAGTATCAAAACGTTTAGGAGAAGAAACCCCAAATGCTTGGTATGTGAATCAATACGATAATCCAAGTAACGCAAAAGCACATTATGAAAGTACTGGACCTGAAATTTGGGAGCAAACAGAAGGAAAAGTAACTCACTTTATTGTAGGTGTAGGAACTGGAGGAACTATTTCTGGAGTTGGAAAATACCTAAAAGAACAAAACCCGAATGTGAAGGTTTGGGGAGTTGATACGTATGGTTCTGTATTTAAAAAATATCATGAGACAGGTATTTTTGATGAGAATGAAATTTATTCATACATCACTGAAGGAATAGGAGAGGATATTTTACCTAAAAATGTAGATTTTGATATTATTGACGGATTTACCAAAGTAACAGATAAAGACGCTGCTGTATATACGCAACGTTTGGCAAAAGAAGAAGGTATGTTTTTAGGAAACTCTGCCGGATCAGCCATAAAAGGTTTGTTGCAACTAAAAGAACATTTTACCAAAGATGATGTTGTTGTCGTATTATTTCATGATCACGGAAGTCGATATGTTGGGAAAATGTTTAATGATGATTGGATGCGTGAACGTGGATTCTTAGAAGAAGAGGTTTCTACAGCAGCAGGTTTAATTAAAGATCATCAAGACAAACCGTTAGTTACTGTAAAAACGGGTGAACTTGTATCGCATGCTATTGAGCGTATGCGTAAATTTAAAATCTCACAAATTCCTGTGGTAGATACAGAAGGTTTCGTAGGTTCTGTTGATGAAACAACATTGTTTTCAAAATATATAGAAAATAAAGATATTGCAGATACGTATATCTCAGATATCATGGAAAAACCTTTTCCTGTAGTACATGCAAATACTTCTATTGATGAAATCTCAAAATTGATCACCAAAGATAATCAAGCAGTTTTAGTAGATTTAGGGAATGAAAAATATCATATTATTACAAAGTATGACATCATTAAAGGAATTGGATAAAAAAGAATATTTAGAAATAAAAAAAGTCGAATACAATTTTAGTATTCGACTTTTTTTATAAAATGTGTTTTCGTTACAACAGTGGATCTTTGGTTTTAAAGTCCGTAACGAGTTTTTTATAACGTTTCTCTAGGTTTCTATTGTCAATTAGGATGATGATTAATACAGAAAAGAATATAATAATTGAGTATCCTAAAATAGAATTGAGTTCTCCTTTGTCAGTACTTACTCCGCCACCTTCATTGCTACTGGCAATTGTTGTAGGTGTTACCATGCCAGCGTCAGAACTTTGGTCAACGACATTTGAACTTACAGAATTAGAATTTAAAGTGGCATCTGTAGGACTATGCGCTAGTAGGTTGCAGGTAAATATGAAAACTAATAATATGGTAAATCGTATTTTCACAGCTTAAAAGTATAAAAAAAAACTCACAAAAATAATTTTAACTATTGATTTTTAATATTTTACGAAATCTAAAAATCGAAACTATTTTATTGATATAGTATTTTTTGTGTTTACTTTCCGTCAGTTTTTGATAAAATAAAGAAGAATTTTAAATTCTTATTGCTAATATCAATCTTCAATGGTTATATACTTGTTCTGTATTTGAAGAGATCAGTAATATCCTTTTAAATCAACGGATTAGTAGCTTTTTTTAATTTTTTATAATAATTTTTTGGTTATTAATATGTGCACATTGTTTGATGAAAAACTGACATTGTAGTATTACATGATTAAGGGGAAGAGAATACTTACTAATTGTCAAAATTTTCATTAAAATAGCGACTGAAAAAATCTAACTATTCATATAATGCGTTGACAAAATAACAACTTTTTTTTGAAAATATTGTAATATTATTTCGGATTAACTGCAAAGAAAGGAAGATAAACTGCATTTTTAAGATTTTCTTTGTAAGAATTTAAATTTTTAGGTGATTATTAATCTTTGGGTGATTTGAACTAGACCTGAAAATATTTTGAAAAAAGAGCGAAAAAAATCAGAATATCTTTTGATTTATTGATTGAATGCGTAAGTAGTATTAGTGAAAATATGATCATTCATCGCAAGAAGTAAAACAAATAATTACACAAAAGTTCTGTTACAATACATTGTGGCTTATAAAATAATAAGATGTCTTTATTAACTTATAGTGATTATAATGTTAACAAAATCAGAGGTCTATACGTAATTTTTGCTGGCTAAAACGAATGCTTTCTAATATCTTGTTTATGGTATTTCCGTAGCGTATTGATTTCTATGTGTTATAATTTTGAATGTAATAGCATACATATTTAAAACCAAAATTATACAAACCATGAAAAAAGTTTTAAACTACAAATTACCAGTACTTTTGATGAGTTTATTTTTTGTAATAAGCTGTCAAAATGATCCAGAAGAGTTGCTTGATGAAGCAACAGAAACAACTACGCAGCGTATCGATAAAAAATGGCTTGCATCAGACAATCATCCTGTAGTACAATTATTGTACAAAAGAGGTTATGAAAAAGGAAGTATTTACGAAACAGAAGAGCATTTTTTAGCGCCACCGGATTTATTGTATAGTAAAGATATTAATGATTACGATCTTTCTAATACAACAGATGTTACTATGAAGCAAGCTTTCAATACAGGACGATTAGTATCATTAAATAGAATGCGTATTAATGTGTTTTTTGATAATTCAATCGGAGCAGGTTTGCAAGCAGATGGAGTTGCTGCTATCAACGAATTAAACGGAATCAACAATTGTGCATTATTTTTTGTGCGCGTATTTAATGCTAATCAAGCAAATATTACAGTGCGAAGCGACTTTGGTGTCGAGCCAGCAAATGTATTAGGACGAGCAGGTTTTCCGTCAAATGGTAGAGTGTTTAATAGAGTAACGCTTAATGTGGATCGTTTAGCAGATTTCGGATTTAGCGTTCGTAGAAATACGATCATACACGAATTAGGACATTGTGTTGGTTTGCGTCATACAGATTGGCGAAACAATGGAGAAGGCGGAGCAGTAAACATTCCGGGAACAACTGAAAATGATACACAATCTGTAATGTGGCATATCATACGAAATAGAGCAAATCCTTTTACAAATGGAGATTTAACAGCTTTTAGAGCATTATTTCCACGTGCTTTACGTATGGATGTAGTAAATGAAATCAATGATTACGATTACAGTGGCGAAATTTATGTGTTAGACAATGTATTTGTTGATGTTTTCACTGATGGAAGCTACACTACTTCATCAACATTAAATAGAAATGTAAATGTAAGTTATCGACTTAATGTGCAAGAGTATAATCATACCTCAGGAAGTTATTACTATAACCGAAATCGTACTTTAATAGCTGGAAGTAGTAGGTATTTTATTGATGAAGAAGAGGAAGAATGTTCTCCATATCAAGGAGAAACCTGTACGCAAGAAGATATCGAAATCAGATTAGCTACTTCTGTGTTGTAACTATTTTACACAGCTTAAAATAATAACTTTAACCAATAACGAAGCCCAGCAATTTCTGTTGGGCTTTGCATTATATATTATTTAAATTACTTCTCCTCGAGGTGTTTCTGCGTTTGTTGTACATAGAGTCAATATCTACGATTTTTAAAATTCCTTGCGATTTATAAAAAGTAACATTAAGGTCGTGTGCCAAGACAAATGATGAAATCTTCTGATTTAATAGCGCATAATGCGGAAGAGCAAATAAAACCTTCTGTACAGTCTTCTGTTGGTAATGGACATTTGCTAGTAGGTAATGGAGCTGTAGTTCCGCAATTTCCAGCTGTACATGAGCCATTTAAACGATCGGAAGCATAACCGCCTCGTAATTCTCTGTGTTTAAAATTAGAAATAGTTCTTTTGTTGAGTGCTAATGATTGTAATTTCTTTTTTTTCATGTGAATAGTTTTTGATTCATTATATACTTAAAAGTTATATACACACGAAATTGTTACCCATAACAATAATTAAAGATGTTTTGTTAAATGTTGCACAACAATTTTTCCTAGCAATGGCGGAACGGCATTTCCTATTTGTTTTTGTATTGAACGTCTTGATCCTATAAAATTATAGTCTTCAGGGAATGTTTGTATGGCGGCTAGTTCTTTTAGTCGTAACCTTCTGCCTGTCCAATGAAAAGGACCTTCCCAATGTCCTGGAGAAGCAATAATAGTCCATGAAGGTAACAAAGGGTGTAATTTTAGTAAAAAAGACCAATATCTTTTACGAGCGATGAATCTTGGGTTTGGATAACCTCGTTTTTGGGTTAAGGCAAAATAATTTTGACCAGGTGGAATTGCCATTAAGTCTTCATAGTATTTTCCGTCAATAGAATCGTAATCATTAGAATATTTTGGATCATCATATTTACCAATCCAATCAATAACTCGTTCATAAGGTTTTAAATTGCTATTGAAAACTCTTTCTTCTTCAGTTCCATGAGTTTTTACTGGATCTAATTCAATAGTATTCTTTGACGCAATGAAGAAAACTCTTTTTCTTTTCTGTGGAATACCAAAATCGGCAGCATTTACACGAAATTTAATATGATTGTACCCTAATTTGTCAATAGCTTCTTCAAGTTTTTCTACAGCTACGATATTCTTTGGATGCAATAAACTTTCTACATTTTCTAAAATAAAACCATTGGGTTTTAGTTCTTCAATAAGTCTTAAATAATTGCCAATCATGTTTCTCGGATCGTCACTGCCTAAACGATTTTCATGTTTTTTCCAGTAACCAGCTTTTGAAAATGGTTGACATGGCGGACCTCCAATTAAAATTAGTTTTTCAGGATTATTTTCTCTTAAAATGTCTTTATACAGACTAGCGTTTACTTCTTTGATATCTTTATGAAAATGATGTGTGTGTTTAAAGAAATTATTTGCTTCTAATGTTTTTACACTGTCCAAATTAAAATCTAAACTTGAAATTACTTTTGAACCTGCTAATTGCGCTCCAATATCCAAGCCGCCTGCACCAGAAAAAAGTCCTATAGTTTGCACGCTAGACGTATCAATAAAAGGAGCTTCATTAACGGTAAATGATCTATGACTGTATTTTATTTTAATGAATTCATTGTCTATTTGATCAAATTCATCAATCAATTCAAATTTTCTTGGTTCATGAAGTCTTTGAAGAGTTTTTAGAGGGAAATTATGGGTCATTTATAATATACAGTTTTGAGGGAATGCAAATTGTAAGGTACTAATATATGATATGTTAAAAAGAAACACTATTAGGATTTGTTAATTTTTATAACTGTACAGTTGAATTTTATACGTGAAATTGAATGGTTATAGCTTTTTTTGAAGAAACATCGGTAGAGAAGAAGAGTAATCAATCTAAAGAAAATAAATAAAGGAATAAAGGAAAGTCATTGAACAATTAGATTATTCATTCAATGACTTTCATAAAATGGTAATTAACAAATAGGGAAAATGGTAGTCTGTAATTGACAATTAAAGTTTGTGCATAAAAAACTATCAATCTCACATTGTGCACCTGTAGCACAAAGTCCACTCTCACAAGCAGCATTCGTATCTTGGCAACCTGCATATTGTGTAGGAGCAGGATGCTGATTAGTTCCGCCTACTTTACCACTAAAGTTTGCAATTGATTTTTTGTTTAATGATAATCCGTTTAAGTTCTTTTTTTTCATTTTTAAATAGGTTAAAGTTAGAATTAAAAAGTAGTGCAAAACAAAAAAAAAATGCTACGGTAACACCTTATTTAACAATAATAATATTTATGCATGTCTTGTAAATGATGTTGAATGTAAGTGATTTTAAATCATGGATTTATGTTTTTTTATTTCTCCCTGTAATTCGATAATTATAGCTTCTGTTTATTTGAAATGGATACTATTCTGAGTTTATTTGATAAACAAGAGTAGAAGCTCTGACTGCTCTCAAAATGAATTTATTTGCTCAGAGTATCAATAAGTAATTTAATATGATAAAAAACATCTTAAAATTGAAAAACGTTCAAGAAATAGATAAGACAGAACAGAAAGCTATCGGTGGTGGAAGAAATCAAATAGATCCGCATTGTTGCTTGCAAATGGCAGACTATTACATGGAAGAACATGTTCCTAACTACGTAGACCCTTCTTATGAGATGTATTTAACTTATGAGCAACGACATGATATTTGGACGCAAGTTTTTGATGGTTGTATGGGAGGTCAGGCGCCTGTATGTATTCCTGTTGGTTATGTGCCTTACTAAGATAGATTTGGTTGAAAAAGAATAAAAAAATAAGGTGTTCAATCAGTTGAACACCTTATGGTCGAATAAATTAATTAATAAATAAACTATATAAACATAACCTGTAACATGAGCCGTTATCGTTACAGGTTCGATTATTTTAATGTTTTAGAATAAAGCTGTCTTTTAACGTAGCTGTAGAACTTCCTCCTACAAATACTTCAAAATCGCCTGCTTCTACAATATATTTCCCTTGATTATTGAAAAAACCAAGTTCCTTATCGGTCAATGTAAATTCAATAGTTTTAGTTTCTCCTTTGTTAAAGTGTGTTAACTCAAAACCTTTTAATTCGCGAACAGGTCTAGTGGTGCTAGCGTGTAGATCTCTAATGTATAACTGTATTACTTCTTTTCCGTCGTAATTTCCTGTGTTGGTTACATCAACAGTAACTTTGATTTCATCGCCAATAGCAAATTCGCTTCCATGAACTTTAAAATTACTGTACTCAAACGTAGTGTAACTCAATCCATGTCCAAAAGGATATAAAGGAGTGTTTTCTACATCGATATAATGTGACCAGAATACATTATCGTTAGTGTTTTCAGGTCTTCCTGTGCTTTTATAATTGTAGTAAATAGGAACTTGTCCAACGTTTCTTGGAAAAGTCATTGGTAGCTTTCCACTTGGATTATAGTCTCCATACAGTACTTGTGCAATAGCATTTCCTGATTGCGTTCCAAGCTGCCAGCCTTCTACAATGGTAGGAATGTTTTTGGCTGCCCATTCAATAGCTAATGGTCGTCCGTTATTTAAAACAAGTACTATATTCTTATTTACAGCGAATACAGCTTCTAGTAATTCTTGTTGTAATCCAGGTAAGTCTAAATTAGTTCTACTTCTTCCTTCACCACTTTGAAAACCATGTTCACCTAATACCATGACAACAACATCTGCTGATTTTGCTGTTTCAACAGCTTCATCCATACCATCACGATTGGTGTTGTTAACCACAACTTCTTCGATGAAAGCAGTATGTCCTACTACTAAATCGAGTCCTTTTTTATGTGTCAAGGTATTACCTGTATATTTTTTCATTCCTTCTAAAACAGAAACAGCTGTATTATCATCAGAAGCAATTCTCCAACTTCCTAATGGGCTGTTTTTATCAGCTGCAAGTGGTCCTATTAATGCTATTTTTTGACCTTCTTTTTTTAGAGGAAGTAAATTTCCTTCATTTTTTAATAATACAATTGATTTTTTAGCAACATCTAATACGGCTTCATGGTGCTTTTTGTGCCCGATAACTTTTTCTTCATTAACAGGATCGCAGTATTTATATGGATTGTCAAACAATCCTAGTTCAAATTTTACTTTTAATATTCTACGTACAGCATCATCAACAATGCTTTCTTTTACGACGCCTTCTTCTACTAATTTCACTAATTCACGAACATATACATAACCTTCCATGTCTAAGTCGGAACCGGCACGAGATGCAATAATAGCAGCTTCTCGTTTATCTTTAGCATGTCCCCAGAAAATAAGCTCATTAATGGAAGCCCAATCTGAAACTACAAATCCTTCAAAATTCCATGCTCCTTTTAAGATATCTCTTTGTAAAAATTCACTTCCAGTTACAGGAACACCATTTAGTTCATTAAAAGAATTCATGAACGTTTTTACGCCACTATCAGCTGCTGCTTTAAATGGAGGAAGTACAGTGTTATATAGTGTCGATGTTCCTATATCTACAGTATTGTATTCCTTTCCAGCTTCAGAGAAGCCATAAGCTGCAAAATGTTTAGCACATGCTGCAATTGAGTTTTCATCTGCTAAATCATTTCCTTGAAAACCTTGAACACGTGCACTGGCAATTTTACTACCTAAATATGGATCTTCTCCGCCACCTTCCATCACTCTTCCCCAACGTGGATCTCTAGAAATATCTACCATTGGAGCAAATGTCCAATTAATTCCTGCAGCAGAAGCTTCTGTAGCAGCAACGCGTGCAGAACTTTCAATAGCTTTTAAATCCCAACTTGCAGATTCGGCAAGCGGAATAGGGCTTAATGTCTTATATCCATGAATAACATCAAATCCTATTAATAAAGGTATTCCTAAACGAGTTTCTTCTACAGCGATTCGTTGTACTTCTTGCACATTTTTAGCGCCTCTTACACTTAACATAGCACCAACCCAACCTTTTCTAAGATGTTCATATTTCAATTTAGCTGAACCAGCTTCAGGTGTTGGTCCTGTTACATCCCAAAAACCGTTATATAGATTCATTTGACCTACTTTTTCAGCGATGGTCATTTTTGCCAATAAAGAATCAACACGTTCTTCTACGGTCATTTTTAACACTTCCATTTGCGAATTTCTTTTTTTATTTATTCCACATCCATAAAAACAAAGGGTAATAGCTATTAACGATAGTATTTTATTGTATTTATTTTTCACGATGTTAAGTTTCATAGAATTTATGTTTGTAAAAGTATAATAATATATCATGTGCTATTGTACATAAATAATCAAAAAATGGTAGTTTTTTTATATTTATTAATTAAAAATGAATTTAAAATGATAAAATAGTATCATAGTACTTTTTGAATACCATTAAATTCAGCACGAAACTCACTTGGTGTTGCATTCTTTATTTTTTTGAACATCCTGTTGAAGTGTGCTAGGTTATTAAAACCACATTTATAAGCAATTTCTCCAACACTTAAATCAGTCTCTAAAAGAAAACGAGTTGCATAGCTCACGCGCGTACTATTAGTGAACGAAATAAAAGTTTTTCCTGTTCTACTTTTTATAAATCGATTAAAAGAAACAG
Organism: Kordia sp.; assembly: GCF_965224175.1. Lineage (GTDB taxonomy): Bacteria > Bacteroidota > Bacteroidia > Flavobacteriales > Flavobacteriaceae > Kordia. The sequence goes on along the minus strand of NZ_OZ245041.1, from coordinate 2,031,249 downwards.
GTGTCATGTTAATTAGTGCAGAGATTTCATCAAGTGTAATTTTGCGATGAAAATTGCTTTGAATGTACTCGTAGATCTTTTTAATTTTGTCGCTATTTTCAAATTCATTGTAGTTAGAAAAAGAAGTGGATAAAAGCTTCTGATTTCGTGAATTTGATAAGTCTTGTAAAATGGAAATGAATTCTAGAAAATAGTCAATCCCCGATGTTTTAGGAAGTTCAAGGAGTCTTGGCATGATTTCTTCTGTGGTTTTTTCTGAAAATAAAATACCATGAATAGATCTGTTTAACATATCTTTGATGGACTTAAACACTCTGCGAGATAAAAGTTTTTCGTCCAATAAATCATTATGTATATGAATGGTAACTTCGTGAATTTCTTTATTGGTACAATTGTGTAATTCCCAACAATGAGGTAAATTTGGTCCAACAAGAACAAGTTCGTATTTTCCGATTTCTTCCATGTGATCTCCAATAACTCTTCGAACGCCATCTCCATTGTAAATAAAGTTTAACTCGTACTCTGGATGGAAATGTAAAGGGAAATCAAAATCGTCTTTTACTCTAGAGTATACTAGGAAACTATCTGATTGAGATAGCTGTGTTATTTCTCTGTGAATCTTTTTTTGCATAGATATCTGATCTTAATTTAACACAATTTTATAAAAAATATATTGACATTTGATAAAATTGTATTAAAGATTTGTTAATATTGAGTATACATTTGTGCAAATTAAATGATTTTTTGTGTGAAAAGATGAAAATAATAGAACGTCTTTATTAAATTTTTGACAATTTTAGCCTAAAAAATTACTTTTTATTCAAGAATCAACCTAATTAATTATCGAATATGAAAAACAATATTTTAAAGAATTTTTTGATAGTCATGCTGCTATCGTCCTTTAGTGTTTTGTATGGGCAAAACATTAGTGGAGTTGTATCTGATGCTAATGGACCAGTTCCAGGAGTGAATGTTTCTGTAAAAGGAACCAATAATGGAACTGCCACAGATTTTAATGGTAAGTATTTGCTTAATAATGTAAGTGGCGACGCTGTTCTTGTATTTAGTTTTGTAGGATACAAGGCGCAGGAAGTTGCTGTAGGTAACAGATCTGAAATTAATGTTACATTAGAAGAAGATCAAAACGCATTAGATGAAGTAGTAGTTGTAGGTTATGGAGCTAAAAAGAAAAGCTTGGTAACTGGAGCTATTTCAAGTGTAAATAGTGAAGACATTAAAAGTGTGTCTAACCAAAGAGTAGAACAAGCGTTACAAGGACGTACTTCAGGTGTTACTGTATCGTCGTCTTCTGGTTCTCCAGGTTCTGGTGCTCGAATTAGAATTCGTGGTACTGGTTCAAGTGGTAGTTCTGAACCTTTATTTATTGTTGATGGAATGAAAGTTTCAAACATTGATAATATTCCTCCATCTGATATTGAAAACTTAGAAGTGTTAAAAGATGCGGCATCTGCAGCAATATATGGTACTGAAGGTGCAAATGGTGTAATTATTATTACAACAAAAAGCGGAAAAGGTAAAGACATTAAAGTAAACTTTAATTCACAACTTGGTTTTCAGTTCTTAAACAGTGATATAGAATTAATGAATGCTTCTCAGTTTGTAACGTATATGAACGAAGCTGGAGTTACTTCTGTTGTTGATAACGGATTTGATACTAACTGGATTGATGAAGTGTTTGATACAGCTTTTATGCAACGTTATGATGTAAGTTTATCAGGAGAAACTGCGGGAATTTCATACTATGCTTCTATCGCTCATACAGATCAAGATGGTATTGTTGCTAAAGAAAACTCTTCTTTCAAAAGAACAGCATTGCGTTTAAATTTAAAAAGTAATGTTACTAAATGGCTTGAAGTTGGAGCAAGTGCTACTACATCATTCATAAAAAGAAGAGGTGTACAGGAAAATAATGACACAAGAGGTGTAATTCAAAATGCTTTAGTATTAGATCCATTAACGCCAGTTACATATCCTGCAGGTCAAGTGCCACAAGAAGTACTAGATAGAGCTACTGATAATGGTTTTCCAGATGTACCTGTATTAAGAGATAGTAATGGAAATGTATATGGATATCCATCATATTCAACAGGAGAAACATTAAATCCGGTTGCATTTGCAGATGTAAATAGAACATTGAATAAAAACAATCAATTCTTATCTACAATTTATGGTAAGTTTACAATCCTAGAAGGATTGAATTTTACATCTAGATTTGGATATGAATATGGTGATTTCTCAAATGAAAATACAATCACTCCTTATTTTGTTGCTTCAGAGGCGCAAAATACAACATACACAATGTCAGAATCACGTGTTCGTACAAAACGTTGGTTATGGGAAAACTTTGCTTCATATACAAAGTCGTTTGACGAACACAATTTCTCTGTATTAGCAGGATATTCTGCAGAAGATTTTGAAGTGCCAACAGTTTTATCGAGAACTGGTTCCGTTGCAATTCCTGATTTTACAGGATTCGATTTAGACTTACCAGGATATACGGTTGATGATAGAACATCAAATATTGTTACGTTTAGAGATAACTTAGTGTCTATGTACGGTAGATTATCGTATGACTATGCTGGTAAATATTTATTTGAAGCATCAGTAAGACGTGATAGATCTGACAAATTCCCAACAGCAAACAAAGCAGGAACATTCTCTGCATTTTCTGGTGGTTGGGTAGCATCTAAAGAAGATTTCTGGGGAGATGACTCATTTGTAAACTATTTCAAAATAAGAGGAAGTTGGGGACAAAATGGTAACAAATCTAACTTAGCAGGAAACTCAGATATTATCAGTATTACAAGAAACATCAATGGATTGCCAATTGATTATTTAGGTCAAGGTGGAGCGCAAATTACTGGATTTGCAAATACAAATCTTGTTTGGGAAACATCTACACAAACAAACTTTGGTGTTGATTTAAGAGCATTAGATAACAAATTACGTTTCTCTGTTGATTACTTTAAGAAAACGACCGAAGATTTAATTGTATCTGATGGTAGTTTGATTACACCAGGTTCTGCAGGATTTACATCTAACGAATTCAATGCAGGAACTATTGTAAACAAAGGTTTCGAATTTGAAATCGGATATGCTAATAATGATAGAGAGTTCAAATATCAAATCAACGCAAACTTATCTACTTTAGATAACGAAGTGACAGAAATCTTATTCTTGCCACAAGGAACATCAATTGAAGGAGCAGGAGCACCACAAAATGATGATGGAATTACAAGATTTACAGAAGGATTACCTGCATGGTATTTCTTCGGATACCAAACAAATGGTGTCGATCCAGCAACTGGAGAACTACAAAGAGTAGATACAAATGGTGATGGTAACATTACTAATGCAGATAAAACATTTATCGGTTCACCACATCCAGATGTATTATTTGGAGGTAACATTGCATTCCAGTACAAAGCATTTGACTTTAACTTACAATATCAAGGAAGTCTTGGGAACGATATTTTTACATCGTATAACCAACCTTCTAGACCTATCACTAACAAACCTGTACATTACTTCAATGAAAGATGGACAAGTCCTGGTGATAATGCAACTTTCCCATCGTCAGCAACTATTACAGATGCTTATGACACTGATTTGATGGTAGAAGATGGTTCGTATATGAGAATAAAACAAATTCAAGTAGGATACACTTTGCCTCAAAGAGTGTCTGAAAAATTACACGTAAATAATTTAAGATTATACGTATCTTTAGATGATTACTTTACGTTTACTAAATTCAGAGGATTAGATCCTGAAATAGGAAACTTTGGATTCAATGACATTGGAGTAGATAGAGGGTATTATCCAACAGCCGCTAGAATGATCTTTGGATTAGCTCTTGACTTTTAATCAAAAAAAACTTTTTGAAAATGAAAAAAAACATTTTTTTAACCGCCGTAATTGTATTTTTAGGAATACTTGCTTGTAGTGATGATTTTACTACAAACGAACCTGAAAATGTAGAAGATCTAGAAACATTTTTCCAAAGTGAGGAAAATGTAGAAGCAGCAGTCGTAGGGATTTATGACTTAATGCATTTGAACTATAGTAAAGATTGGCACAGCGCCTTTCTAGTGAAATTATTACCAGGAGACGATGCGAATGCTGCTGGAGGAAATTCAAGTGACCAACCGCAGTTGCAAGACATTGATGATTATGCCAATGTATCAACAGCAAACGGATCAATTGAAAATGTATGGAATAACTTTTACAGTACTATTGCACTTTCTAATTTAGTTATTGAAAGTTTGCAAGAAAGTACACTTAGCAACAAAGATAGAGCAATTGCTGAAGCTAAATTCATCAGAGCTTGGTGTTACTTTGAATTAACAACAATGTTTGGTGATGTGCCATTACGATTAACACTTCCACAAGGAGCTGCAGATTTTGGACTTGGAAAATCTCCAAGAGCTGATATCTATGCACAAGTAGAAGCAGATTTAACAGATGCAATTGCAGGCTTACCTGAAAAACCAGCATTAGCTGATGCATTTAGATTCTCTAAAGGAGCAGCAGAAGGATTAATGGGGAAAGTATTAGTATTTCAAGAAAAATACTCAGAATCAATTCCTTACTTTGAATCAGTAATTGGAAATGCAGCACATGACTTAGAGCCAAATGTAAACGATGTTTGGTCTATCAATTCAGAATTTGGAATAGAATCATTAGTAGAGTTAGGTTTCGTATCAACTTCAGGAAGAGATTGGGGAAATATCGCTTGGGGAGGAAGAAACGAAAGTAACTTACACATTCAGTTAATGGGACCTAGAGGAGATGGAATCTTTGATGTTTCTGGAACAGGATTATTAAACGGATGGGGATTCAACTTACCAACTTCAAAACTAGCAAATGCATTTGATGTAGCTGGCGATACACAAAGAAAAGCCGCTACCTTACTTACAGAAGCAGAATTAGTTGCTGCTGGTGGAGGAGTTGACCCAACAAGCGCTACTGGTGGTGTTATCTGGGATTACGAAGGTGCTATCAGAATGAAATATGCTACAAGATCAGAAGACACTAGTGATGGAGGTGTACGTGAATTAAACTACAGTGTAAACTTTAGATTATTCCGTTATGCAGAGGTATTGTTATTAGCTGCTGAAGCTTATAATAAAGCTGGACAAGATGGAAATGCACGTATGCAATTAAATAAAATAAGAAACAGAGCAGGATTAGCAGATGTAAGTACATCACTTTCTGGAACTGCTTTATTTGATGCAATTGTAAACGAAAAGTTCTTAGAACTAGCTCATGAAGGTCAACGCTTTTGGGATTTAGTTCGTTGGGGAAGAGCTGCTACGGAATTAGCAGGAACAGGATATGCTCCTAAAAATGACTTATTCCCAATTCCTATTACAGAAATTGACAAAAACGCAGAACTAACAATTGCAGATCAAAATCCTGGGTACTAATACATAAGAGGACAAGATAACGTCAATTTTTATTCAAAATTAATATTTGAATTGCTTTAACAAAGCAGTGTGTAACTCCATACTGCTTTGTTATTTTAATGACACTAAATTTTGAAATATTTAATCAATAAATCAAAATTTTAAGTCTAACTAATAAGGTTGCAAACGAAAAGCAACAACACATTACAAGTATCCTACCTTTCATTTTTATTTAATTCGAAACCAACCTTAACTTCACTCACCAATGAAAAGACTGAGCAAAGCCCTTATACTTACTCTTCTCATATTTAGTTGTTCTCCAAAAAATGACAAGGTTGCTAGTAGCGATAAAATCTTTACAAAGTTAGATACTCAAAAAACAAAAATTACCTTCAATAACATACTTACAGAAACCGATTCGCTTAACTATTTTAAATACACCTCAATCTACATGGGTGGCGGTGTTTCCGTAGGTGACATTAATAATGATGGGCTAATAGACATATTCTTCACAGGAAACCAAGTAGAAAACAAACTATATCTAAACAAAGGAAATTTAGAATTTCAAGATATAACCAAAACAAGTAATGTTTTTGGTGACAATCGTTGGTATACAGGAACAACAATGGTAGACATCAATAATGATGGTTACTTGGATATTTACTGTTCTGTAGCAGGTAAAAACGGAAACAAAAAAAATCAACTCTTCATCAATAACAAAGACAATACATTTACAGAAGCAGCAGAAAAATATGGAATTGCTGATGAAGGAAATTCCATTCAAGCTACATTTTTTGATTACGATAAAGATGGTGATTTAGACATGTATTTAGCAAACTATCCAATTTCACATCCTTCCACACCAAATATGATTTATAAAAATCGTATGGAAAATGTAAATTCGACTGAATCTGATAAATTATATAGAAACGATGGTGAAATTTTTACCGATGTGTCGGAAGAAGCTGGCGTAAAAAATTATAGTTTCTCTATTGGTATCGCTGCGGCGGATATTAACAATGATGGCTGGCTCGATTTATATGTCTCAAATGACTACAGTATTCCTGACTTTATGTACATCAATAATCAAGATGGAACTTTTAAAGAAGTCATCAAAGAAGCTACCAATCAAACAGCATTTTACGGAATGGGTGTTGATATTGCAGATATCAATAATGACGGTTTTCTAGACATCTTTCAGGCTGATATGGATGCAGACAGTAATCGCCGTCAAAAAGCAAACATGGCAAGTATGAATCCACGATTGTTCTATGAAACAGTTTTCTACGGATTTCACTATCAATACATGCACAACTGTTTGCAATTAAACTCTGGCTTTATAGAAAATGGCGTGCCAAAATTTTCCAATATTTCTCGCCTTACGGGAACATCTTCTACCGATTGGAGTTGGGCTCCATTATTTGCTGATTTTGATAATGATTCACACAAAGACTTATTTGTAAGCAACGGAACTCGAAAAGAAATCAACAATAAAGATTTCTTCAAAAAAATAGGAAAAAAAGAATATGACAACTTATCTCTAGTAGAAAAAAGTCAACAAATCCCAAGTGAAAAAATAGACAACTTCATGTTTAAAAACCTTGATGGTTTAGAATTCAAAAAAACGAATCAAGATTGGGGAATTGAACACAAAGGATTTTCAAATGGAGCCGTTTACGCAGATTTAGACAATGATGGCGATTTAGAAATCATCATCAATAATATAGATGAAGAAGCTACGATCTTTCAAAATAATGCTTCAAACATCAACAACTATCTAAAAATTCAATTCAAAGGAAATACAACAAATAAACACGGATTGGGTTCAAGAGCTATCGTATATGTTAATGGGAAACAACAAATACAAGAACTAACTCTTACTAGAGGATTTCAATCATCAGTAGCACCAGAGCTACACTTTGGTTTAGAAAAAATCAAACAAATTGATAGTATCAAAGTCATTTGGAACGATGGAAAAATCTCCAGGCAAAACAATATAGCTGTCAATCAAACACTTGTATATAATTACAGCGAAGCAACATTTTCTCAACCGACACAAAAAGACAAGCAAAATACAATAGCAGAAACTTTATTTTCAACAAATGCAGTACTTTCTAATAAAATCAAACATATAGAAAACGATCATGACGATTTTGCTACACAAGTATTATTACCGCACAAAATGTCTACACTAGGACCAGCAATTGCTACAGCAGATGTAAACAATGATGGATTAGAAGATATATTTTTAGGAGGATCTTTTGGAAACTCTTCAACACTATACCTACAAACAAAAGAAGGTTTCAAACCACAAACAGCAACAACATTTGATGCGGATAAAATCTCAGAAGATGCAGGCGCATTATTCTTTGATGCTGATCAAGATGGTGACCAAGATTTATATGTAACAAGTGGCGGTTACGAATTCTCACAAAACTCAGACTTTCTCAAAGATCGATTGTACATCAATAATGGAAATGGTGAATTTCAAAAAAATGAAATGGCAATTCCTGAAAATAAAATCAGTGGTTCACGAGTTTATCAGCTAGATTACAACAAAGACGGAAAAAAAGATCTATTAGTTTTAGGAAGACAAACACCTAAAAAATATCCGTTCCCAACCTCAAGTTATCTCTTGGAAAATATCACAATGAATAATGAGATAGCATTTGAAGATAACACAAAAAACTTTGCGCCTTTCTTACAAGAATTAGGAATGGCAACAAGCGCAATCATCACAGATTTCAATAACGATTCTTGGGAAGATATTATCATTGTAGGAGAGTGGATGCCAATTACAATACTCCAAAATAATGAAGGAATCTTTGAAAATGTTACTGAAAAACTTGGACTACAAGAAATGGTAGGTTGGTGGTGGAGCATCAACCAAGGCGATTTTGATAATGATGGCGATATAGATTATGTATTAGGAAACAACGGACTAAACTACAAATACAAAGCTACAGAAGAAGAAACTTTTGACATCTATGTAGAAGACTTTGATAAAAATCAAAAAGAAGATATCGTGTTGAGTTACTACGATGACGGAGAACAATATCCTGTACGTGGTCGTCAATGTTCATCACAACAAGTACCTGGAATCAAAGAAAAATTTAAAAACTATGATGAATACTCAACAGCAACATTGATAGATGTGTATGGAAAAAACAAGTTAGAAAACGCATTGCATTATCAAGTAAAATCATTTGCAAGTATCTATCTAGAAAATACAAAAGAAGGTTTTAAAATTCATCAATTACCGATGGAAGCACAACTGTCAAGCATCAATCAAATATTAGTAGCTGATTATGACAAAGATGGAAACCTAGATGCACTCATCGCAGGAAACTTATACAATTCAGAAGTAGAAACACCAAGAAATGATGCAAGCTATGGAGTATTTCTAAAAGGAAATGGAAATGGAGAATTTATTGCAATTCCTGCCACACAAAGCGGATTTTACACTTCGGGAGATGTCAAAGACCTACAACAAATAAACATAGGGAAAACACCATATATCCTTTCTATAAAAAATAATGACTTTATACAATTCATCAAATATAACAACAACTAACACGAATGCTATATGATGAAATTACACCATCTCACATAGCACAAAAACATATTATTACACCTAAAAAATATATGAAAAAAACAGCTTTATTTTTTCTGCTGATCATACTTATGAGTTGCAAAACGAATACACCGACAGAACTTACTGCAGAACTAGAATATGAAATACCCGCAAAATTAGGAGAAGGTGCTTTTTGGGATTACAACCAAGAAGTTCTCTATTGGGTAGATATCATTGGGCAATCACTCAATATATATTCTCCTAAAAACAAAACGAACAAAGAAATAAAAATGCCTGCGCCAATTGGTACAGTCGTGCCTTCAGAAGAAAAAAATAAAGTTATCGTTGCACTGCATGATGGCGTGTATATTGTTGATGTTACCACAGAAAAAATCACACGTTTGGCAGCTGTAGAAGATACAAACACAGGAACAAGACTCAATGATGGAAAATGTGATCCGAACGGAAATCTTTGGATAGGTTCTATGGATTACTCACAAACAAATCCTGGAGGAAACCTATACAAAGTAAATGCAAGCGGGAAAACAGATAAAATGCTTGGAAATATTACCATTTCAAACGGAATTGTATGGTCTAAAGACGATAAAACAATGTATTATATAGATACGCCAACAGCCAACATTAGAGCATTTGATTTTGATAAAACTACGAATACAATCTCTAATGAGAGAATAGTAGTAACGATTCCAAAAGAAGAAGGCTTTCCAGACGGAATGGCAATAGATGAAAACGATATGCTTTGGGTAGGTTTATGGAATGGCAATAGTATCGCAAACTACAATCCAGAAACTGGAAAACTCATCCAAAAAATAAAAGTGCCTGCGCATAATGTTACTTCTTGCGCTTTTGGCGGAAAAAACTTAGATGTACTTTACATTACCACGGCGAGTTTAGACATGACAGATGCCGAAAAAGAACAATATCCGTCAGCAGGTTCGCTCTTTAAAATAAAGCTAGATACCAAAGGTGTAAAAAGCACTTTTTTCAAAAAACCAATACTCAAAACCGTAGAAACAACTAAAGAACTAACACAACACTAAACATGAAAAAAATATACGTACTCATATGTATTCTTACCTTCACAATAGTTGCTTGTGAAAAGGAAGAAAAACCAACAAACGAGCTAGAAGGAAAAGTGTCTGAATTACTATCTAAAATGACACTTGAAGAAAAAATAGGACAATTAAATCTCCGTGGAACATCGAGCAGAGTAAAAGGTAAATTACCAGATTCACTCAAGCAAGCTGTAAGAGATGGAAAAATAGGGGCTTTCTTAAATGTAATGAATACAGAATATGTAGATGAATTACAACGTATTGCTGTTGAAGAAAGCCCTAACAAGATCCCATTAATTTTTGCAAGAGATGTCATTCATGGTTTCAAAACCATATTTCCAATTCCACTCGGAATGGCAGCAAGTTGGGACACGGAAGTTGCAGAAAATTCGTCAAGAGTTGCTGCGCTAGAAGCTTCTTCGTTTGGTGTACGTTGGACGTTTGCACCAATGCTAGACATTGCTAGAGATAGTAGATGGGGAAGAATTGCAGAATCACCAGGAGAAGATCCTTTTTTAGCTTCAAGCTTAACAAAAGCCTATGTAAAAGGATTTCAAGGTGAAAATCTTAACGATCCAACAAGTATGATTGCTTGTGCAAAACACTTCATTGGTTATGGTGCAGGAATTGGAGGACGCGATTACAATACTGCTGTCATCAGTGAAGCACAATTACAAAACGTATATCTACCACCATTCAAAGCAGCCGTAAATGCAGGTTCGCAGACAGTAATGACCGCATTCAATGAAATGAACGGAATTCCAGCTTCTGGAGACAAAAGATTATTGACAAACATATTGCGAGATGATCTCGGATTTGACGGATTTGTCGTTTCTGATTGGGATTCTGTCAAAGAAATGATTCCGCATGGTTTTGCTACCGATTTAAAACAAGCAGCAGAAATTTCTCTAAATGCAGGCTTAAATATGGAAATGACTAGTAATAGTTTTGAAACCTACACAAAAGAACTCTTACAAGAAGGAAAAATAACTGAAGCACAAATCAATAGTTTAGTTGCAGACATTTTACGGGTAAAACTCAGAATGGGATTATTTGAAAATCCGTACAGAGTTGATAAAAGCGACAATCTATATGCAGATCAACATCTTGCTATGGCGAAAGAAGCAGCCATCAAAAGTTCTGTATTACTAAAAAATGATAAAAATATATTACCATTACAAAAAACAACAAAAATAGCCGTTGTTGGTCCGTTGGCAGACAAACCTAGAGAACAATTAGGAACTTGGACATTTGATGGAGATGGAAAATTTACAAAAACACCAATCAATGCATTTGAAAATCAACATGTAAACTACAATTTTGTTGAAGGATTATCATACAGTAGAGACAAATCAACACAAGATTTTTCAAAAGCTGTTGCAGCTGCCAAGCAATCAGATGTCATTCTATTTATTGGAGGAGAAGAAGCGATTCTATCTGGAGAAGCACATAGTAGAGCAGACATCAATCTGCCTGGAGCGCAAGAACAATTAATCAAAGAATTGGCAAAAACAGGAAAACCAATCGTATTAGTCATCATGGCAGGAAGACCAATTACTGTTGGAAACATTCTAAATGATGTTGATGCAATTTTAATGACTTGGCATCCAGGAACGATGGGCGGACCAGCCATTCACGATATGATTTTTGGAATTGCGGAACCTAGCGGAAGATTGCCAGTAACATGGCCAAAAGTAGCTGGGCAACTACCATTATTCTACAATCATAAAACTACGGGAAGACCTGTAAAACCTGAAGAATTTGTGCAAATGGACAGCATTCCAATTGGTGCTTGGCAAAGTTCTTTAGGAAACACATCGCACTATTTAGATGTTGGATACTTACCTCAATATCCGTTTGGTTATGGATTAGGATATACAACTTTTCAATACAGTGATCAAGCCTTATCAAGTAACACAATATCTGACAATACAGAAATAACGATCAAAGTAAAAGTAAAAAACACAGGAAAACGTAAAGGAAGCGAAACTGTTCAGTTATATGTACAAGATGTTGTAGGACGAATTACGCGACCTGTAAAAGAACTCAAAGGTTATCAAAATGTAACGTTACAACCAAATGAAGTAAAAGAAGTAAGCTTTACACTTTCCTTAGATGATTTAAAATACTATGACAATCAAGGAACATATAGCGTAGAAAAAGGAGTATTCAATATTTGGATTGGACAAAACTCAGCCGCAGGATTGACCGCAAAATTTACATATGAATAAGCTATTTGTCATCATGGGCGTAAGTGGCTGCGGAAAAACTACCGTTGGAAAATTGCTGTCAGAAACAACAGGAATTCCATTTGTAGATGCAGATGCGTTTCATCCTAAAGAAAACATTCAAAAAATGACAAATGGTGTGGCGTTAACAGATGCAGATCGTAAACCTTGGTTAGAAAACTTAAACCAAGAACTAATAAGACAATCGCGAAAGCAAGGAGCCATTTTAGCATGTTCAGCATTAAAAGAAAACTATAGAAAAATCTTGTCAAAAGATATTTCAACAATACAATGGATTTATCTCAAAGGAGATTTTAAACTAATTCAGGAACGAATGCAAAATCGTGAAAACCATTTCATGGATGTAAACCTTCTGCAGTCACAATTTGATACGCTTGAAACTCCCGAATATGGAATGCATCTATCAATTTCAGATACGCCAACGGATATAATCACACAAGTACTAAACAAAATAAAACAACCGTCATGAAAGCTTCTTTTGGAATCATAGGATTGGGTGTTATGGGAAAAAGTATTGCTATCAATGCTTTGAATAATAATATTTCTGTTGCGGTTTTTAACAGAGAAACGGAACAAGAAGTAAACATTGCAGGACAATTTGTAGCAAATCACGCCGATAAAAAAGTGCAAGGTTTCTCTGTGATGCAAGATTTTGTCAATGCCTTAGAAAAACCTCGTAAAATTCTCCTTATGGTCAATGCTGGAAAAGCTGTCGATCAAGTCGTGAATGGATTAGTTCCTTTTCTTTCGGAAGAAGACATCATTTTAGATGGAGGAAACTCTCACTACAAAGATACCAACAGAAGAATCTCAGCATTAAAAGATAAAAATATACACTTTTTAGGTGTCGGAATTTCAGGTGGAGAAGAAGGCGCACTCAAAGGACCTTCACTAATGCCAGGAGGCGATATAGAAAGTTACCGTAAAGTTTCTAAAATTCTAGAAACAATAGCAGCTAAAGATAACAATGGAAAACCATGTTGTGGATATATCGGAGCTGAAGGCGCTGGACATTTTGTAAAAATGGTACACAACGGAATTGAATATGGAGATATGCAACTCTTGGCAGAATTATATGAAATTCTATCAGTACAACTATCATATGAAGAAATAGCGACACTATTCAACGAGTGGAATCAGACGGAATTGTCAAGTTATTTATTAGAAATTACAGCGCAAATTCTAAAAACAAAAGATGGTGATGATTATATGTTAGACACCATTTTAGACAAAGCAGGAAATAAAGGAACAGGTTCTTGGTCAAGCAAAGCGGCACTAGAACTAGGAATTCCAACAACGATAAAAACGGCAGCAGTTTACGCACGCTATATTTCATCATTCAAAGAAAAAAGAGAGCAATTAGCAGTAACAACAAAAAACAAAATAGGAAATGTAAATCTAGAAACACTAAAGCAAACCTATAGTTTTGCGCGAATTCTGAATTTACATCAAGGATTTGAATTATTAAAAGCTGCTTCTGAGACTTATCAATGGAATCTAAATTTTGCTGAAATATGTCGTATTTGGTCAAATGGCTGCATCATAAAATCAGCATTATTACAAACAAGCATTGAGGTTTTTACAAAACATACTTCTTTGTTAAAAGATGCCAACATCATAGCAAAACTCCAACAGCAAGAAGTTGAGGTGAAAAAAACAATACATCATGCATTAGACAATCGTTTGAACATTCCGTGTATTTCTGAAGCATATTCCTATTGGATTATGATGACGACAGCACGTACATCTGCAAACATGATTCAGGCACAACGCGATTTTTTTGGTGCACATACATATCAAAAAGTAGGAGATGCTACAGGTGAAAAGTTTCACTATAACTGGAAAACATTATGATAGAAACAGCAATAGACGTACCATTACTTTTATCGGTTTTATCGGGAATCATAGTATTATTAGTGCTTATTCTAGCATTTAGAATGCAATCTTTCATAGCATTGTTAATTGCGAGTATTGTGGTTGGAATGCTCTCCGGAATGGAGCCAATGACTATCATTGAAACGATGAAAAAAGGAATGGGCGGCACGCTGGAATTTGTCGCATTAGTCATAGGACTCGGCGCTATTTTTGGTTCTATTTTAGAATATTCAGGAGGAGCAGAAGCGTTAGCACAATTCATGCTTAAAACATTCGGCGAAAAAAGAGCTTCTTGGGCATTAATGGTGACAGGGTTTCTTGTGGCAATTCCTGTGTTTTTTGATGTAGCATTCATCATTTTAGTTCCTATGATTTATTCATTACAGCGGAGAACAAAAAAATCATTACTACTTTATGCAATTCCGCTTTTAGCAGGATTAGCAATTACACATTCATTCATTCCACCAACGCCAGGACCTATTGCAGTTGCGGATATTTTAGGAGCAGATTTAGGTTGGGTAATACTCTTTGGGTTTATTGTTGGAGTGCCAACAGCAGTTGTTTGTGGACCTATATTTGCGAAATACATTTCAGAGAAAATACATGTAGAAGCACCAGAATCTACACAAGGAGAAACCACAGCAGAAAACTATCCTGCAATTGAATTGATACTCTTTATTATTGGAATTCCAATTCTATTAATAGTCTGTAATACAATTGTCAATAGTCCGTTGGTAGATGAAAAAATTATATCGCAAACCGTTAAAAACTGGATTGGATTGATAGGAAATCCAATTGTTGCATTAATTCTTGCCAACCTAATAGCTTGGTATATGTTAGGAATCCGACGAAAAGTTTCTAAGAAAAAATTATTAGAAATCACTTCAAATTCTATGGCTCCAACAGGAATCATTATCTTGCTTACAGGAGCAGGTGGTGTTTTTAAACAAATGTTGGTCAATACGCAAGCTGGTGAAATGTTAGCCAATTACTTTGCCGAAATTGGTTTGCCTATTATATTCTTTGGTTTTTTTATCGCAGTAATCATACGAGTTTTACAAGGTTCTGCAACAGTAGCAATGATTACAGCAGCAGGAATTACAGCACCATTAATTATGGCGCAAACCGTTTTTACAGATATAGACAAAGCATTGTTGGTTATAGCTATTGCTTCAGGAGCTTCCATTATGTCTCATGTAAACGACAGTGGATTCTGGCTAGTAAGTAAATATTTAGGGATTAATGAAAAACAAACTTTTCAAAGTTGGACTATGATGACTACCATATTAGCATTGACCAGTTTTGCAATTATCACTATAATTACCATTATTATATAAAATTTTAAATCGCATCAGATGTCAACACAAACGAAATTAACATTTAAAGAAAAAGTAGGATATGCATTAGGTGATACGGCAGCAAACATAGCTTGGCGTACCATAGGACCTTTTTTGCCTATTTTCTACACAGATGTTTTCGGTTTGGGAACAGCAGCAGTGGCAACATTGTTATTAGTCATCCGATTTGGTGACGGAATTACAGATTTAGTAATGGGAAACATTGCCGATCGTACCAAAAGTAAATGGGGGAAATTTCGCCCATGGTTACTATGGACAGCGTTGCCTTTTGGAGTTGCGTTAGTGTTACAATTCACAACACCAGACTTAAGCCTCACAGGAAAAATCATTTGGGCATATGCAACTTCCATATTTTATACTTTAGTGTATACGGCGAATAATGTTCCTTATTCTGCATTAATGGGCGTAATGACGAGTAATGTAAAAGAGCGTACAGAACTATCTTCTTATCGCTTCTTTGGAGCGTATTTAGGAGGAATTATTGCTACAATTGGTGTTATCTCTTTAGTAGACTACTTAGGACAAGGAGATAAAAACATTGGCTATCAATATACGATGTATGTGTTGGCGTTTATCTTAGCGATGTTTTCATTAATTACATTCTACACCACAAGAGAACGTGTAAAAGCAGTGGAAACTAATAATGTTCAAGAAGATTATGACGATTTAGTCAAAAACAAACCTTGGTTAATATTACTTTTTATCGGATTTGTATTTGTGACTTATAATATCATAAAGCAAAGTTCTACAATGTATTATTTTACACATTATGTGAATGATGAAAATAATATTTTTGGAAGTTTGACCGCTTGGGGCGGAAAAAATGGATTGGCAGGTTTATACTTACTATCGTTATTGGTGATTTCTATGATTTCAACCATTTTTGCGCCAGCGTTGACACGAAAGTTTGGAAAAGTGAATTTATTTATCATTAGTATTTTATTCTCTGCGGCTACAGCAGGAGCGATGTATTGGTTAGAAGCAAATCAAGTAGGGACGATGTTTGTTTTGGGAATTAGTTCAGAATTTGGAGCAGGATTAATGCCAGTATTGTTCTTTGCGATGTTAGGTGATGCTGCCGATTATTCAGAATATAAAAATGGACGCCGTGCTACAGGATTGATCTTTTCTGCAGGAACATTTGCTATGAAATTTGGAGGTGGAGTTGCCGGAGCAATTACATTGATGGTTTTGAATTTATACAATTACGATGGACAAGTTGCTGTAAAAACTGCCGAAATGTTGGAAGGTATCAAGTTAAACATGAGTTTAGTGCCAGCTATATTTGTTTTGGTTGGAATTGTGGCATTATGGTTTTATCCGTTAACTTCTAAAAAGATGAAAGAAATTGAAGTTGCTTTAAAAGCAAAACGTGAGGAGAAGTAGTCTTACTTTTCTTTTTTCATCAGCGCGAACAAACCAAAAATAGGTCCTAAAGCCAAAAGAATAAACATGATTGGTGAGTTTATTGATGTTTTCAACATATTTAGAAGTAAAATGCTAAAAATAGTAATGAAAAAGCCAATACAATTAACAATGGTTAACGCGGTGCCTTTTAATTCTAAAGGAGCATTTTGAGCTACCAAAGTGGAAAAAAGTGGTGAATCTGCAATAACAACCATTCCCCAAAATAGTAAAAAGGAAACAAACAATACAGGCGAATCTAGTGTAAACAGTATTGGAGAAATTAAACAGCAAATACAAGACAATAATAAAGATAAGAAGGCAATTCGTTTTACACCTATTTTCTGTGCAATATAGCCACCAAGTACACAAGCAAAACCACCAATTGCTATGATTATAAATGATAACAACGGAATATTAAAAGATACAGTTGGATGTAGTTCTATATACATTTGAAGTATGATTGGTACAAATGCCCAAAAAGCATATAGTTCCCACATATGTCCAAAATACCCAAAGGCAGCTTTTTTAAAGTTTTGTTTTTTGAATATATTCGGAATTGCCAAAATATTTATTTTCTGCATTGGTTTTCTAAATGGTCCATTAGGAACAAAAGTGATCATTAAAATTCCACCTATTGTTGCCAAAGATGAAGTTGCTATCAATACAAATTCCCATGGAAGTTCTCCTTTTAATTCTTTTAGTAAATGCGGAAATGCAGTTCCAATAACGAGTGCGCCAACCAAATATCCAAGCGATTTTCCGAGTCCTTTTTCGTAATAATCGGAGGCGATTTTCATTCCTACAGGGTAAATTCCCGCAAGGAAAAAACCTGTCAAAAAACGAAAAATTAGAATACTTGTATAGTTGTTCCCTTTCCAAATAAGAAGACCATTGAATATTGCGCCAAACAAAGCACAAGCAAAGAAAACCGTAGAAGGTGCATAACGGTCAGCGATAGATAAAATGGCAAAAATGAGCGTTCCGATGATGAATCCAAATTGAAGAATAGAAGTAATCTGCCCTAACGCACTTTCTTCTAATAAAAACGTTGTTTTCAACTCAAACATGACTCCATTTCCAGCAAACCAAAGCGAAGTACAAAAGAATTGCGATATGACAATTATAGGAAGTATGTGTTTTGGAGGATTCATTTTTTGGTTATTTTGCTCCTTTTTTGTTTGTACTAAGTTTTTTAAAAGGTTTATTTGATCTTCTATTTTGCGAAGTCTACACTTTGAAATTTCTCAATTCTCAATGCTAATTTCTCATGACTTATTACTTCATCAAAGAAATTGCTTTTTCAACACTTTCAGTCGGTAATTTGCACGCCTTATTTACACAAACATAAATGTATGTTTTATCTTCATAAAAACGATTTTCTAATAAAGGTAAGTCACTTTCTGTTGTGCTTCCGCAAAGAATGATATTAGGAAGATAGTTTTTATGTAATTCTTTTGTTTTCGTAAGTGCATCTTTCCCGTTAATAACAACTTCATAATACGGATTTGAAAGATTTAAATACATTTCCAACCAATTGGAATATAAATACGGATACGCCGTTGCGTCTGGCATTATTTGCTGCAACATTTTTTTACTTTTTGATAAAAAGTCGTCGTTTCCAAAATAATGTCCAAGATGAAATAGATTCTTGCTCATCACAGAATTTGAGGAAGGCATTACGCCATCTTCTACGTCAAAATCTTTGAAATTTAAGCCTTTAGTACTTGTTTTACTAAAGGTGAATAAATGTTTGTCTGTATCGTAAAAATGGTCAAGTGTATAGTTTGTCAATGATTTTGCATCATTGAGCCATTGTTCGTCAAAAGTAATCTGATAGACAGCGATAAAAGCATCAATCAAGAAAGCATAATCTTCCAAATATCCATCAATATTTTTATTTTCCAGACTTCGAGAAACTTGCCAAGTTTTAGAAACAAGTTTATCTTTCATTGCAGTAGCAGTTTTAATTGCTAGTGCTTTAAATTGTTCGTCGCCAAAAACTTTGTACGCATCTACATACGCTTTTAACATCAAAGCATTCCATGAAGTAATTACTTTTATATCTGTTTCTGGAGCTTCTCGTTGCATGCGTACATCTAGTAATTTTATTCTCCATTGGGCTTTTTTATCTTGTACTTCTTGAGTTGTCAGATTGTGTTTTTCTGCAAAAACAGCATCTTCATACATCTTTACCAATACATGTTTTCCTTCTTCTGTTCTAGGAAGTGATTTCGTGCCATAATAATCTGCAAAAAGTGTATATTCTTCTTTAAAAAGTGTTTTTAATGTTTTTGATTTCCAAACATAAAAAGCACCTTCTTCCATTTCTTTTTCATCATTATAACTATCGGCATTCAAAGAAGAATATAGCAAACCATCATCACGTAAAAATTTTTCTTTGACAAAACTGAGTGTTTGATAGACTGTATTTTTATACGTTTCGTCTTTATGAATTTGATATGCGTGTGAAAATACGGAAGTTAATTGTGCATTGTCGTACAACATCTTTTCAAAATGTGGAACATTCCATTGTTCGTCTGTGCTATAGCGAGCAAAACCGCCTTCTACATGATCAAATAATCCACGATTTGCAATATTTTTAAGCGTTTTCTGTACATGATTCGTTAACTCAGCATCTTTTTGAGTTGTAGCAAAACGCAACAGAAAACTATAATTACTAGGTCTTGGAAATTTATTATTTTCTTTTAATCCACCATGTTGAAGATCGAGTTCTTTTTTCCAAGTAGCAATAATCGTATCTGTTACAGTTTTTGACAAGTTTAAATGGTCATCAGCGCTAGAAAATATCTGTAGTGAATTCATGCGATTCGCTTGTGCTTTTGCAAACTCAACAGTCTTCTCAGGGTTTTCGTTGTGAATTTGAACGATTTGCTCTAAAGAATTCAACCAATCTTTTTTAGAAAAATAGGTTCCACCCCAAACAGGTTCACCACTAGAAAGTGTAATGCAATTTAATGGCCAGCCAGCATTTCCAGTCATTAATTGTACCGCTTTAATATATGTTTTATCAATATCAGGATGTTCTTCACGATCTACTTTTACATTGATGAAATGAGTATTCATAAAAGTTGCCACTTCTTCGTCTTCGAAAGTTTCCTTCTCCATTACGTGGCACCAGTGACAAGAAGCATATCCGATAGAAAATAAAATCAATTTATTTTCTTTTTTAGCTTTCGCTAGAATTTCTTCATTCCAAGGTTGCCAATTTACAGGATTGTGTGCGTGCTGTAGTAAATACGGACTTGATTCATTAGCAAGCGCATTAGTATATTTATGCGATTGTGACTGCGAATATTTTTGCTTACAAGAAATTGTAATCAAAAAAAGAATAAAGAAAAGTCTCAGAAAAACTCTCATGAATTGTGTTTTCTCAAATATATAGATAGTAGCGTATGGAAGCAAAAAAAAGCCAACCGAATCATGTTAAATTGTTGACTAGAAAAATATTCTGATAAATCTGTCGAAGTATTTTTTTCTTATAATAAATAAATTGTGTTAGTGATTGGTGTAAATAAAAAACCCCAACATTACTGTTAGGATTTTTTAATAAAGAAATTTCTTAGTGGAGTCGGAGAGAAGATCTGGAGTTGATTGTGAATTTTGAATTAATTAATTTTGAGTTTGATTATTTCGGACAATTTACTCGTATTCCCCAGTTTGTTGTACCATTTACCATCACATATATGAATTGACACGGAGCAAAAATAATTTTCGAGTCTTGGAAATTAGCTGTATCAGTTGTAGTATCAACAGTAAAGAGAACAGTTCCATCCTCACAATGAACAGTTATGATGTCTAAATATGTATCATTATAATATTCAAATAGAAAATTGCTATTTGATTTTCCTAAATCAAAGTATTTTATTTGATTTCCAGTATCATCATAATTCGTACCTCCGCAAGGCAGTATTATCTTTTCTTCTGGTGGATCAGGGATTGGAGAAGGCGGCGGTATTTTATTCAAATACACAATACTTTCTGTGGTTTTGAAATATCCTAGTGGAACTTTTGTTTGCAAACTTTCGTAACCAGATTTAAGAACAGAAATATCTGTATTTGGTTTTTTGAAAATTTGCTTGTAGAGTGGAGTTTTTCCATAGTCAATAGCTAGTTTTCCCAAGGAATCTGTTACATTTCCTGAGTTTTGAGTTCGAAAAGCTAATGGCTCAGAACTGTCAATACTAGCTGATTGTATAGGTTGTTTTGTGGTTTTGTCTAAAACTAAATATTCATGCGTAACACGCGTTGGAATTAGTAGTAATAATAAAAAAAAAAGGATAAACGGAATCCACCACCATAGAAAACGCTTCATTTTTACGATAAACACGTGTCTTTTTTCGTTTCTATGTATAAAATCTTTTTTCCAATCAGTTCCTTTGTATTTCATGAAAACGGAATATTCAATGTCTGAATGTAAAGAATCTATAGTGACAATACCATTTGAATCAGTAGTGTATGCTGTTTTTCCATTTTTACCATATAGGCTAATCGTTTGATTTTTAATGGGTTTGCGTCGCCAATTTAGAAATTCTAATTCGATGTAGTTTTGCGGTATTTCTTCTTGTTTTTCTGGAATAATAATTGGTTCTAATTCTTCTCTTGGAGGATCATAAACGATGGTATATTTTTCATCGTGATTGTGTAGTTTTCCAGAGAGTAATTCATTGTTCTCTGGAGAGAATATCTGAAAGCACCCTTCTTTTTCAGGAAGTTTTAGATTATAAAACCCAAGTCCATCTGTTTGAAAATTTCTAGAAGGAAATTGATCTGAAACAAAGGAGAAATTTGTATTCCCAGCAGGGTTGTTTAGTGAATCAATTACTTCAAAGGTAAGATTAAAATTTCGTTCTACTATAATTGTGTAAGATTCAGTAGTATTTACATTGAATTGTGCTTCTTGGAAATTATCGTCAGGACTACTAATGTGAATAGTGTCTGATTTGTTAAGGTTGTTTAATTTGACTACTCCTTGCGCATTTGATGTATAATTTTGATTGAAATTTTGTGTAGAAATTTTTGCGTTTATTCCTTCTAGTAGTTCTCCTGTACTAGATTGAAATTTAATGATGAATGATTTCAGTGTTTGAGAAAATATTTTTTTTAAAACACCTTCATGCCTTATATGTTCATCTTTTATATAACCCCATTCTGTAAGAATTACTTTTATAGTATTGTTAGCATCTTTGGTGTAAAAAATGGATTCTTCACTTGGTATTTCTATAATATCATCCAGAAAGTTTTTATCATTTTTTTTCCCTAAAACAACAGCCATTTCATTAAAAGAATCTTGAATTAACTGATCTATATGTTGTTTTTGTTGAATAGTTAAAGAAGTGTATGATAAGTAAGGACCATTGTGCGTAGATTGCCAAATAATGATTCCTTGATTTACTTGAATGATAGGTTTTGCAAACTCTAGGTCTTGTATGATATCGCCAAAGGTTTTGCGAATTATTTTATAGTAATGCGCATTGGATGAATTATCATTAAATACGGATTTTATGTTTCCTAAGTTAGATTCTTTAACTGTATTCATAATGCTTGTGTTTTTTGTAAGAGTTTGTCAATCTGTATGAGTTTGAACTCATTATTTACATCTTCGGCAGTTTCATCAAGTAATTGCTTAATTTCAGTTGTAGAGAGATCAGGATTGATAGATTTGACGAGTGCAATACAACCAGCAACAATTGGAGAAGCCATTGAGGTTCCGTCCATAGTTGTAAATTTCTGATCGGGAATACTGCTGTATATACCAACACCGGGCGCGTAAATTTCTACTTCTTCACCATAATTAGAAAAAACGGCTCTATTTTTATCTCTATCAGAAGCACCAACTACAATTGAGATTTTAGATCGTTTCATAGGATCTAATGCAGAAATGACAGCCGAATTTCCAGCAGCTTGTACAATGATAACACCTTCTTTGTCCGCTATTTCATAGACTTCATTCCACATTGCAGCTTCATCTGTGTAAATTGTTTTAGCGTATGTTTTTTGCTGTTCTTCGGTAAGGTTTCCAAAAGCATTTGACATGTCAATACCTAAAGACATGTTAATAACGTTGGCATCATTTTTTAGCGCATAAAAGATACCATCTAAAATAGAAGAAGTAGTCATCCTTCCATTAGCATCAGCAATTTGTATAGGTATTACTTTACATTTTGGAGCTACGCCAGATATACCTACGCCATTGTTAATTTCTCCAACGACGGTTCCGGCAACGTGTGTTCCGTGTTTTAGTTTGCCGTTATAGGTATTTATGTTTTTAGAATATTCAAATACATTCCAGGGTTTTTCTATTTGATTGGTTAATTCTAAATGTGAAGCATCAAATGAATCATCAATTACTGCAATTTTTATGTTCGGATTTCCCATGGTAATATTCCAAGCTTTGTAGAGTCTTATTTGTTTATAAAACCAATCGTAATCTTGATTACTAAAATCTGGGTCTGTTTTGGTTTGTGTGGAAGAAAGAATTGATTCAAAACACACAAATTTTACTACGGAAAACCTTGTTTTTATAGCTTCTTTTAGCTCTTTTAGTTTATTTGGAGGCACTTGAAATTGAACTCTTTTATAAGCTTCAGCATAGTAGGTTACTTTTATAGAATCGCTAGCATACACATTGATAACACCTGAAGAGAAACTTTTTAAATCTGTTGAGTCTTCTATGTAGACATTTAATAAGTCTGAAATAATAGGACGTTTTAACGGATCGTCAGGAATGATTATTTTTGTAGTATCAATAGGTTGTAATCGATCTGGATTTTCAGGGAAAATAGGTGTTGTGTAACTGTAATTTGGACGTGATCCATTCCAAAATTCATTTGGTGAATTACAGTTTCTCAGCAAAAATATAGCAGCTAAAATTAACAAAGCAGTAATTATGAACGGAATCACAGATCCTTTCCTGCTAAATTTCTGAAATTCTAGTTCATCTTTACTCATAATTTTTACTTTTTATATTGAAGTTATTTTTGAAATAATGACACCTATTTCTGCATTTGCTTCAGAATTAAAATCATTGTCAATTCCGTATTTGTTTTTTACATTTTCTTTGAATAATTCTTTTACACCTGACGAAAATTCCAAAACGTAGTTTTTTGAGGCACTTTCAATAATTTCTTTATTAATGATTGTTTTGTCATGTAAAATGGATTCGTTTGAAAATACAGGTTGGTTATTTCGCTTTTGTTTGGGTTTTTGATCTTCCGCGTGAAATAACCAAGTAGCAGAGAAAACATAACGATTTAATATCGTAGCGATACAGCTAGAGATAAGATTAAATTTTTCTTTGGTGATACCATCTTTTAATTCTGCTTCAATGATTTCAACGATTTGCTCTCGGACATTTTTTTTAGCATCGCTTTTTAAAATTTCTGAAAAAATAGTAGTTACTACTTCATTGTTTTCATTTCCAGTTTTTAGGTTGTTTTTAAAACTAACAGAGGTTAATTTATCAGCCCAATGATTTAAAACGACTTCCGAAAATAGTTCGCTAGTATTTTTAGTTTTTAATTTAGGAGAGAGTAAATTATCAATATCAACACCTATTTGACTTTTTAGTATTTCATTAAGGTCTTTTTCATCTACTTCATAAAAATCAAGTAATTCCTGTTTTATTGAAGTTACAGAATCATTAGTATCCATGTTGATTCCTAATGTAGTTAGGAACGATTTTATTTTGGTGTAATCAACTGTATCTTCTTGTATTTCTTGATTTGCATTGAATTTAAATTCATACAATAAACGCCAAATTTCATCTTCTGAAATAGCCACTTGTTTTAAAAATGTACTTAAAGAGTTATCAGAATCATTGCTCAATCCTAAAATAGAAATTGAAGCTTTTGCTCCTTTTATTTTTGCAGTTCGCATGTCTTCATCCATATTTCCAGAAGAATATTCACTTTTTAAAATATCTAGCACATTGTGTATTGCTTCTTTAACAATATGTTCTAGTTGTGTTAGCATATTGATTGGGTGAGAAGAAGGCTCTAAATACGTACATAAATAGTCTATTCCTGTTTTGTTTGGAGTTAGCAATTCTGTCCATAGTTCTTTTTTATCAAAAATGAAATCATTAGTAATTTTAGAGTTCATGAATGACTGTTCCATATCGTTAATGATTCCTACTTTCTCTGGACGTAATTTTTCTTCTTTTTGATGAATTGGTTCATATCCTTGAAAAAATGCGCCAGAAAACCCAGGATCTCTGATGGGAAATATAAATTTGAAAGAATCGTTTTCTGCAGCCCAATTTACAGTCCATTTGTCTTCTACAGGTTTGCTCATGTAATTGCTGAAGTTTTCTTTGAAGCGCGCATACCATTTTGAGTCATGCGATTCTGGATCATTGATGACTTCAGCACCACCTTTTCCGCTTAGTTCCACATTAAATTTTGTCATAGCAATAAGTAATGGGGAAACATGATTTACTTGGTGTTTTATGTTGTGAGATTTTAGTAAATGCAACACCGTATTTTGATGCTTTTTTCGTGTTTCAGACGTATTACCCACGTATTTTTTTATCCATTTATCCAACAATCCGGGCGATTCTGAGACTAATGGCGGTTCGTTGTCCATACAATATAGTAGTGTAGAAATTCCGATGTCTCTGTTGTACAAATAGAATAAGTAAGATACTTTTCCTCTTACATACATGGATAGTTTTGCATTTTCTTTATTCGAATTAAAAACAACTTCTGGTACTTTTTCTCTGCTTTTACTTCCTGGGAAGTCCAATACATCTGTATAAAGTAAGAATGTTTTTTCATTGGCTTTTTCGAAATCATTCGGGATTTCAAAATGTAATTCTTTGATTAAGGCACTAAATTCACTAACAGCTACATGTTGAATATTTCCATTGTCATCACAAACAGAAAGTTTATCTAAAGTAGGCGAATAAAACATTTCCTTTACGCGCTCAACATCTAAAATATTAGTTGTGTTTCCAAATTTTGGATCTTTTTTTCCATTAATGATCGCTTTGTTATCTACATATGCAATTTTTGAAAAATTCACTTGTGATAGCGTTTCACTAAGTCGATTGAAAATGGTTGTTAGAAATTCATTTTTCCCCCAGAAATAGTGTAGCAATTCCCAACGTTTGTCATAACTTATTTTAGGAAGTAATGTTATTAGATCGTTGAAAAAATTAATGTTTTTACAATATTTTATACGATAATCATCTTTGTAGTTTACCGTTAAATATTCTATGAAATCATAGATTTCATCTTCGTGGAGATCTGCAATTGAGTTGCTATAATTTTCTGCTTTAAGCGAGGTTACTTTTTCTAATATTTCTTCAGGATTCAATTCTTCAACATATTCTTGAATGTCTTCTAAATATCCATTTATAATGATAGATGCTACATCTAGTTGACTTAAAAGTTCTACTTTGTACGGATATTTTGGATCTATATTTTTTGGTTTACTTGTAGAAAAACGAGTGATGATACCTGTAGATTCTCTTCCACCTGGAGGATTTATTTTTTGTAAAAAGTCAATTCGTTCATCAGTTACGGAGTTTACAATTTCCAATTTAGAAGTTTTTGGCGATTTGGCTAAACTTCTTACTAAGAATGATTTCCCAACTTGACTTTGTCCAAATATAGCAACAGAAGGTCTTTTTTTTGTGGCTTGTATGACTCTGTTTAGACTTCTTTTATTTTTTTGTAGCAATCTTTTTTTCGTTTCTTTTGTAGAAATGTCTCCATTGGTATGTATCCACTTGATACCATTTTCCAAAGCAGCAACTATTTTCCCAGTTTTATCATTAAGCTGATTGAATTCTTCGTTCATGTTTTGCAAAATTAAATTGTTTTTATATCCCCAAATTTTAGTACTTCTCCGCTTTGTTTATCAGTTAAGATAAAGCTCAGTCCTCTCGTAATTCTTTGCCCGTTACCAGATACGATTCTATGAAATTTTGGATCAACAAAGTTTCCGTCTTCTGGAGAGATAAGATGATAATTGCTGTATTGTCTGTTTATACAATTTGCGATAGATCGGTATATATATTTTTGTTGGAAAATATTGAATGATTGTAACTTTTGTAAAAGCTCAGTTAGTTGATTGTAAATACTATCAATCATTGGTTCTTTGTTCTGAATTTTTGTGTTTATTTGAACTAATTCGTTACTAAGAATATTTAAAAAATCATGATTTTCTTTGGTGTTATCTTCTACAATTTCTTGAATTAAGGATTTTAATTCATCAAATATTGATGGCAATTTAACGGTTAAAGAATCTTTTGTAGCGTTGTTTTCCTGTGGTATAGTTTCTACCTTTTTTTTAGGTTCAACCTTAGTGAGTAGGAATAATTTATCCTGAATTTTTTGCGTATTTTCTATGAACGATTGATTGTATTGTTGACACGCTATTTTAAATTTTTGAAGCGTTTCTTCAGTAAAGTCGTGTATACTTTTATTTAGATAAAAATTGATATCTTCGGTTGAAGCAACAGGCAAATTTGTTTGGTTAGTGATTTCTTTATGTTCATCACGACTACCAAAATTATCTTTGTTTCTTGGATTGATTCTTAATTTACTCATCAGCATAATTTTTTAGTAAAAATGAACCACTATCTTTCCAGTAAGCAGCATCATTTGGAAGTGTTTTGAAGAATAGGACAAAATATTTTTCGCCATCAATTGTTTCACCATTTTTATCAATAATGACCATGTCGTCCATTAGTAACTCTTCTTTGTTTTCATCATCTCTGTTGATGGTTACCGTAAATGGATATTGTACATTTTCTTTGATTAGTAATTCTTTGTGATAGTCGTCTTTGAATCCAAAAATGTATAACGAGGTTGAAATCCAATCTTCTGATGGTAATTGTCTCATTCCAATAGAAATTGGAGCGCCATAAAACTTGAAAGTTCCTTCATATTTATCTTTATCAAAGATTATTTTTTCATCTTTTATTCGTGAAAAGTTGTCACTGAGTACGCCGAGATATTCTGCTGTAGATTGGATATTTGATAGTTCTGACAAGTCAATTCGAAATTTATCCAATCGATTGATAGAACTTAAAAAAGCAATAAGCGCACCAACACTTACCGTGGTTTTTGGGTCTTTTACAGCACCGAAAGTTGCAAAAGGATACCAATCACCGAGTCTGTAAGCACCGAAGTTTATAATTTTATCAGGACTTAATACCAACGATTTTTCAAAGAGTTCTCTTATGATTCCTAGATTACTCGATTTTCCTGATAAGAGTAAAATATCACAATCAAAAACAGCAATGAGTTTTGTGAGTTGCTTGATTACAGGCTTGATGATGTCTGCAATGGCATAGTTAATGAGTTTGATATCAAAGTCAATTAAAATATCTAAAAAAGAAAACTCTGAGATATTGCATCTTTTTTTGATAACATTTTCGATATACGGAATTAAATTGTTCTTGGGTTTTGGGTACGATTTGAAGATGTCAGCAATTGTTTTTTTTCTGTTGACGCTATTAGACATCACATGATTGATAGCATCATATGCACAATAAGTTGCAATTTGATTTGCGAATTGTTTTCGATAAATACGATGCGTAGCCGCTTGATTTCCTGCATTACGTCCAAATAGATAATTTAATGTTTCTTCAACAGTAGTACCACCTTTGTCTTTTACATATTTTTCAATACTTGGTAAGACCACAAACTCTATGATTCGTTTTACAATGTCATCCCCTGCTACATTGAAACCTTCCCAAAAAACGGGAATAGGTTTTATAACGGGAATTTCAGAATCAGCATCAGCTTGGTAGTTGCAAATCATTAAATCGGTTGTTCCACCACCAATATCTACACTAGCAATGGTTACAGAAGGTTGATCTGGATGTTCTGTATTTTCACGTTTTTTTCCTTTGTATTTAAAGAATAATTCGTGCTTTCCCTTGAATTTGTCAACAAGTTCACTGTATAAATAGGTGATTTGCGAGCAGGTAGCTTCATCATATTTCCAGTATTTTTCAACTTCTTCAAAAGTGTCTAAGTTTTCTAACGGATATACTTTAAAATCGTTATGTAAAACGTTTCCATGATATTTTCTGATTAAAAAAACTGAATCAACCACAGCTTGTTTTAGATATTTTTGTTCTTTCATTGTCATTGCTGTAGGACATGTGATGACAATATTTTTTAGGATTCTTCGGAAAGAAGAATTCCCCATATCTTTTCTGAATGTGTAGTTATTAATTTGTGAGATGGCTTGTAATATGATCTCGACAAAAGCAAAAGTCATTAAAGAAGCTCTAGAGTAATTACTTTCGGTGGTTGGAAAACTTGTATTATTGAGTGATCCATCGTCATTTAAATATTCTGAAACACCATACAGCGCCGCTTTTTTTAGATTTTTAGATTTTGCGTAGCCAATGTAGCCGTCTTTATCAACTTTAATCCAAGGTAAATTTGTCTTTTCATGATCCCATAGATAACGTTTGGGGCTGCTCATAGTTGCTTGCGAATCTTCACTTTCAAAAATAGAAGTGAGTCGTACGGCTTCTTTTCCAACTCTTAAAAGGCTTGGCCATTGAAAAATATCGTCGAAATACTGACTGGCTTCATTTCCGAAGCGTTCTTCTGCAAAAGCAACTTGCATTTCAAAAGGTTCATCATATATTTTGTAGGGCAATGACAAATCTCGTATTTGTATTTTTTTGGAAGAAGTAAAGTCGAATGTTTTATTCGTTTGCGGCGAAGTTGTTTCAACGATTAATCCGCAAGTTCTTGAATTTCCAATGTCTAAAACCAATCCGGTTTCAATAGTTCTGTCACCTGAAAGTAACGCTATTTCAGGAAAACCTCCTACTTTTTCTAAAAGATCCAATAAGACAAAATAATTGGCAAAGTGTCTAAAATAATGTCTTGTTTTCGCAACTTTTAAATCATAAATATTTGTGAGCCAAGTATCAATGTCTTCTCGACTGTAAAAAGCAGTAAAAAAACGTTCTTTGGTTACACACTTAAACCGAATATTTCCGGAAGGTGTTGCATCTGCTTTGTTGGGTTTTAAGTAATCATTTTGACCATTTTCTGCAGTGGCGGTATCAAAGGCAAGTACAATTTTATGCGTACAGTTTTCTGTTTTTTTGGTTTCAATATCTACTTCTCCAAACCACATTCGACACCAGTTTTCTGGACCTGAATGAAATGGTTTCGATTTGTCGTTTCGGGTTCTAAAATAGGGTAGTGGAATCCAGTGGCCGGCATACACGTCAAATGACTCCCGACCTCTAATTTTATAGATGTTTTTTTTGTCAATGATTCGTATAAAATCTTCTCGTATTTCATCCGGAATCACGCTTCCGTCTTTGTCAATTGCTTCCGCATTGATGGAGTCGAAATCAATGTATAAATCATTCCATTTATACGGAAATAGAATTTCGCCAGATTCTTCTTTGCCATTCTCATCATAGGTGATTTCTTCTGCAAAACTTTTTTCGCTGCTTAGGTTATCGTCTTCATCGATGTAAAGCGGTATTTCTATAAATTGAATTCCTGTATTTTGGATTAATTCGATCATTTATGAATGATTTTGTTATTATTGATACTCGAAGTATTCTCGTTGTATGTAACCATGTAAAATTTT
Source organism: Kordia sp. (assembly GCF_965224175.1). GTDB lineage: Bacteria > Bacteroidota > Bacteroidia > Flavobacteriales > Flavobacteriaceae > Kordia. The sequence goes on along the minus strand of NZ_OZ245041.1, from coordinate 2,000,679 downwards.
ACCATTTTTCTCATACATTATGCTATATGAATTAAGCTTTAGGTCTTTACTTTTTACATATATATTATGATTTCTTCGGAGATATTGGAATTTATCTTTGTAAACATCACTTTCTCCAATCTCTTTAGGAGAATTATAAATTGGGATATCATAATACAAGTTTTTAATTTTTGCTTTTCTTTGAATTTTTTCAACTCTGTCACGCATTATTTTTTTTGAAATAAGCTTGTTGGAGACGAATCCAACTTCACTATTTTCATTAAATCTAATTTTTGCCCACAGCGTTTGCTTGTCAAAACCTAATAAAGTAACCTCGTCTCCATCTGATAATACGGCTTTTACATTATCATTATCTTCATCATAAATAGGAGAACTTCTCACATTTACATTGTAATTATGATGACTGATATAAATTTGTTCTTTTGCTGGATATAGATTCCCTGTTGCAGAAGCAAAATCATTTATGTTATTTTCTGATGTTTTAGTAAAATATAATACTCCAAATATGATTGCTACGATTAAAGAAATAATCGCAAAAAGGCCATACTTTTTTTTGTTAGTTAAAGCATTTTCTTTTTCAGCTTCTGTGTTGGTTAGTTTGGTTTTTAGAGCTGTGTTTTCCTTTTGATAAGAAGTTGCTAAAGCTATTTTTTCTGGTTGATTGTTTGATGGAGTAGTTAGCTGTTGAATAGTAATTTTTTCAAATCCGTTTTGCATAAATGCAACAGCAGGCGTATGTTTTGAAACTACTAATAAATGAGTTATATGATTGAGTGCAGGATGTGTGTAGAAATGATGTAGTGTTTTTGCTAATTCTCCTTTTTCTAATGATGTAGTATCAACACATTTTACATTTTGTTTGGAAGTAATTTGTTGTAGATATTCTTCTTTAAAAATGTTGAAATTACCATTAACACTGGGCAAAATAACACCTAAGTTAGTATCACTTAAATTGTATTCATCTTCAAAGTTTCTTTTTAGTTGGTTTAGTAAATATGCAACACCATCAATTATTTTTTGTTCATTTACTTGAAATGCTTTAAAAATAATAGCACTTCCAATAATTCCTTCACTATTATTTTTTTCTACACGAATAATACTCGTGACAAGGATAGCATCTTTTATAGAACTTTTAAGTCTGTTAGAAGCTATACGCTGAAAGCAGATACGTTTTTCTCCAACTTTAAGTTCGGGTATGTTAGTAACGAATATATTGTCAGCTAATTTGAGCTGTTCAAGCATACCATTTGCGTCAATGACAAATGTGTCAGTTTTTTTGAAAATTGCGTATCCTATATTATCTCTCATGACTTTGGTATATCAAAGAATGGAAGTTTTATTTTTTTATCTACCTTGAGGTTATCAATACTTCCATTATGTTTTTCTAATATCCATTGATAGTGTTTTTCGAGTAAAATTGTGTCTTTCTCAATTTTTGGATTTAAAAATTGATAAATATCATTATGTTCATTTAAATAGGTTTCTAGATTTTTATCAGCTTTCCATGGCATATTTGCTTTTAGATCTTTGATTTCATATTCTTTAAAGTTTATAAAATACGTATCGTCTTTAATACCAATTCTTTTTACCAGATTAGTGTTTGTATAATCAAACTCCCAAAATTCCCAAGAATACTCTGTTATAAATTTCAACTCTTCATCACCTTCTTTGTATGCCTCGTTAACGAAGCTGTCCAGTAGTATTTCAGCATGTTTTCTGAATTCTTTATAATCAGCACTTTTACTGTTTTTTTCGTATTTTTTTATGTTAGCAAATAGTTTTTTTCTTTGCTCAAGAAGCATCTCTTTGTTGACTTTTGCTATGGAATCAGCTTCCTTTTTCTTAGCACCTTCAGCAACCATAATGGCGTTGTTTTTTTGGGATTCTAGTAAGTATAATCCACAAAATGCGAGTGTAGAAAGAAGTAGA